>DAHWQF010000143.1:4120-7838 GCA_027334785.1 Acidimicrobiaceae bacterium | reverse complement strand
CTGTGCTTCACGCCCACCTACAGCTCCTGGGCCAACCCGGTCGAAGCCCACTTCGGGCCGCTTCGCGAGTTCGTGCTGCTTGCCGCCGACATGCTGCACTGTCCCGTTGAGACCGGTTGCTTTGTCGTGCGAACCCTTGAAGTCGTCAACAGTTGCTCGGGCCGCCGCGTACTCCTCAGACTTCTTCGTGACCCGCCGGCTCGGCTCCCCGCAGAGCGTGCACACCCTGAGCGGGCACATGAGCAGGATGGCGCGTCGAGCCAGCTCGTCGGGGAAGGTAGCGTAATGTGCACCCCTATAGGGCTTGGTCGGTACTGGCCACCAGTCCAGTAGGGGGGCGCCAGCGGGGTTACCTTCATAGACCACCTCGTCGGTAAGGGTATGCGGGTTGTAGCTGTTGGCCTTGATACCCCCGGCGCCGGTCGTCGCTTTGGTCCCTTGCGACAATCGTCGTTGCGGAGCGGTTGTCGGGGTGGACCGCACCGCGTCCATGTCCCACCATCGTGCCGCGCTTTTAGCGGCCACCGTGATGTACGAGGTTGCTGGCCTTACTTTGTCGCCCAGCGCCCCTACCGGCGGATTGGGCCTCGTCCATGCAATGAGGTTGCGGACCCGCCACGGTTCTGTGGTGCGCTCAGGACGGAGCAGGTTGCGACCGTAGGCGAGCGAGAAGGCGAAAAGTTCCGGGATACCGCAAAGAGACTTTGGTAATGGCCAGACCTCTCCTGCACCAGCAGCAGAGCGACCGACGCCGGGAGGCGCTCCGTTCCATAGGGCGCCATCGTCGTCAGCGGTTTTGCGCTGGTTGAGGGAAGTGGCATACGTGTCGCCCAGCTCAAAGGCCAGCGAGCCATGTGGCGCGAGCAAGCGCGCACAATCCTTTACGACATCCAACAGGGTGTCTATGTAGTCGGCTGGCGTAGCCTCGGAGCCTATTTCCAGGCTCTTGTTCGGGTGATCTGGTGGCAAGTAGCTGCGAAGCCCCAGGAACGGCGGCGAACTGAAGACCAGGTCTACCGATTGGTCGGGTAGAGACGCCAAAACCTTGCGTACGTCGCCGACTACGAAACGGGCGGTCACGAGTTCTTCCCATTGAGCTTGACGGCGGTGTCGTGTAGTCCAAGGACTGGCCATTCCCACAAGCCTTGGTGCCCTTTTGTGGGCGCCGGTTCGGCCAGCGCTTCGACATTGGCCAGCAGCCAGGCATAACGCCCCGGGCGGTAGTCACCATAAGGGAGCTGGTCCGTCTTGTCCTCGTACAAGCAGAACGGCTCGTCCAGGTAGAGGGCCGCGCCGAAGGCGTTGGTGATCTGCCGCCGTAGTGGCGCCGGGTGGTGGTCGAGGACCGGCACGCAGTCTTGCAACCGGCAGGTGGCGACGATGCGCCCGAGGGGCATCGTGTCGGGGATGAAGCCTGGAGCGACCGCCAATACCCACCGCTCGTCCTCAGGTGGCGCCGAAACGTAGTCCTCCTCGCTGTCTTGGTACCACCGTGCCACGCAAGAACCTTGTGCGTCATAAAGCTCGCCGGCATAGCCGTCTTCCGTCAGCACGACGTCGGGCTTGCGGGCCGCAGCGTGGATGGTGAGCGGCCCGCGGTAGGCCGTCGGCCAGCTCCGGGTCTCTATCGTTTTCACGCCGAGGCCGACCAGGCTCGCCCAAGGTTGCCAAAGTGTGAGCGCTTTCAACGGGCCAGCTCCCGGCTGGTCTCGTAGCCCCGGCCCCAGTGGTCCCAGCCGAGGCGGGGCTGGCGTGCGAACAGCTCCACGTAGGGCCCCGGCGACACCTGTCCCACCAAGTCGGCAAAGGCAGCCGGTTTGGCCGAGTGCGGGCCACGCGGCCAGACGAACCAGTTGCGGTCGGTGCCTTTCGGGTGGCCGGCCCGCTCGAAGCGAGCGCCGAGCGCGCTTTCCAAACGGGCCCAGTCCTCGTCGTTCGGGTAGCGCACGGAACGTTCCCACATCGAGGCGAGCCCGGTGGCCGAGCCCCGTACTGCGCGCTGGAGGCCCGTTATGGAGAGGCCGGCCGCCAAACGGGCCTCCCTTATGGCGTCGCCCCATTTGCGCCGGCCGAAGACGACGAACTCGGCTGCGGGCGTGAAGGCCGAGCCAAGGACGCTGCCTCCTGGCGGCTTGCACCAGACGAGGAGGTCCGACTGGACGAAGCCCCAGGCGTCGAGCACCTTGGGTGCCTGCCACAAGAAGCGCTCCGTCGTCCAGAGGTACAGGTGGGCGTCGCAGACGCCCAAGTCGGCGACGGGCAGGCTGGCGATCTCGGCCATGGTCATGACGCTGTAGGGCAGGAACCTCGTCCTGCCGCTCGGCCGCTGGCCCAGGGTGGCCCCGTCGCCATAGGGCCAGGGCGGGTCGGCAACGATGGTCCGGTAGGGCGGGTTGAGCCTTCCCCAGATCGTGCTAATCATCGACCACTGGGAACAGCGACGGGTGACGGTCGGCGAGGGCGACGACTGGTGCGCGGCGGTGTGCTGATGGCCTGGGCGGCGGAGCCGGCAGCCCTAACAGCTCGGCTACTCGGTACGCCCACTTTTGTTCTGCAGCCACGCTGAACGGGTACTCGGTCGGGTCGCGGTTGACGAATGCCCAGCGAGCGAGCAAGCGCCACTGGTCGAAGTTGAGCTTGTCGGCCACGTCAGCAAAGCGCCAGTGGTGAGAGCGATGCACGCCGAGGACCGTGCACAAGGCTTTGCGTTCACCGGCCCATAGAGCGGACCACATCGCCACGGCTTTCTGGTTGGGATTGGGCTGTGCCTCTCGGATGACGGTGACGGTAGCTTGAGTCACGACCTTGGCCTGCCGGTGCCGCCACTCTTCGTGTTGCTCATGCGACCAGCCCGGAGGCCAGTCGAAGGCGGCGAAGGGCTTGGCCTCGAATACGGCCAAGCCCCACCACTCGGGGAGCTCCACATTGGCGTGCTGTGGCGCCGTGAACAGCCAACAGCGGTCGAAAAAGCGGTCGTAGCCAGCCACTTGGCCCGTGAGGCGCTTGGTCGTGTCCTGCGCAGTCTTGATCTCCCAGCCGACCAACGCCTCGAGCGAAATGTCCACAGCGTCTGCCCGCACGGGTGCGCCAGGGACATCGAACTCGTAGCGGAGCTCGTGGCCGACGAGGCGCCGCAAGACCGCTTTGGCAGTATCTTCGTTGACGCCCACCGTCAAAGCTCCACCCAGGGCTTGCCAGCCTCGAGCGCGCGCCGGAGGCAGTCGTCGGTCCCCCGGCTGAGGCCGGGTTCCCGGTGCGCCACCAGCTCGTCGGCGGCATCGACCAGCCACTGGTTGCGGACGAGGTTGGAATGGGCGCGCCGGCCGCCGAGCAGCCCGTAGACGCCTTGGCAGACGTGGCGGACCTCAACGGCCGCGCTCAGGATCTCGTCGAGCTCGGCCAGCCTGTCGCTGCCCGACCGCGAGTGCTCGGCTGACCAGTAATAGGCGCCGTAGCCCGGATTGGGCAGGGCGGCGACGAAGGCGACGCCGAGGGCGATGCAGCGCCGGGCGACCAGCTCGTCCCAGCCTTCGGCCATGCCGGAGAGGACCTTGAGGTCGTGCTTGGCAGAGCGTTCCTTGAGGAAGGCGTCGAGCTTGGCGACCAGGCTCGACGTGACGCGGCTGGAGCGCGAGCCGGTGGCGGCAATGACGCGGGGAGGCTTCACGATGCTCCCCCCTCCTTGTCTTCGGTAGGGGCCAGGCCGATGCCGAGCTCC
>DAHWQF010000143.1:0-4110 GCA_027334785.1 Acidimicrobiaceae bacterium | reverse complement strand
CGTCGATGGGGTTGGGCTCGTAGAACTCGGGCTCGGGCAGTTTGCCGATGCGGTACTTGGACAAGCCGAGAGCCTCCAGGTCGGCGGCCGTGTAGACCGGCTCCCCGCAGCAGCGGCCGCACCAGGCCGTCGGGTCCTTCGGCGCGTAGAACGCGTCCTCGGCGAAGCTGTCCTCGGTGCCGATGCCTTTCACGGCGAAGCGGTGGCCCTGGGGGCACTGGAGCACCATCCAGCGAGGGCGGCGCTCCTTGGCCCTGTGCTGTTGCTGACGGCGCCGCTCGGCAGATTTGCTTTTGCTGGGCGGGCGGCGGTCGCGCCTACCACCACCGCTGGCGGCTTTGGCCGCTTCGCGTTTGCGGATCTCGAGAAGCCAGTCCGGGGGACTGGTCTCCCAGGACGCCACCTCTGTGGCATTGACTGGCCAGTCGACTTTCGCCAGCGCTGCGAGCCTGTCCGGGTTCACCCCGAGGCGGGCGGCGGCGTCTTTGGCTTGGAGGATCTCCATGCCCCCATGTGGGGGTGGCGGGCCCAGGCGCTAAGACTGAGTTGGCGGCAGGCGCGATGGGCAAATGGTCGACCGTCGAGCGCACAACCGCCTGGGCGGCACTGGCATGAGACAAGCAGATGGAGCCGGCACGGTTATTCCACCACAGCGAGCAAGACAATGGAATGCGGGCCCAGGGTCAACGTGATCCCCGAACCGGAGGCCACCTCCCTCGATTCGGTGACCCTCACCGTGCGCGGGTGAGCAGGGGAGTTGTAACTGGCCACCGCCGGCCCGTCCAGGGTGTACGCCACGACGCTGTGCCGCCCTGGGCCGACAGGGAGGCTCAGTTCTGCTGTGACCGCCTCGGTAGGGCTCGCGTTCTCCAGCGCCACCATCAGGCGGGGGCCGACCTGCGCAGCGATCGCCCACACTTCCGTGGCGTACTGGCTCCCCATGAAGGTCGGCGTCGGGACGCCGATGGACGGGTCGCTGTACAGGGTGACCGGTAGGAGTTGGCCCCCGGCCATCTCGGACAGGAGGCCCATTGCGAGCCCTGATGGTTCGGCGAAGAACCTCGGGCCGGCGTGGGCGATGACGGCATTGGTCGCGGAGAGCGCCTCTGCGGCGTCCCCGCTTCGCAGCACGCCGTCGAACGGGTCGGAGACCGCGACCTGCTTCTCGGCCAGGGTGACGCCGTGGTAGGCCCACTCGGTCAGCTGCGCCATGGTCAGCAGGGCTTCCCCCATCGAAAGGTTCCAGTAGGGGTCCCCTGCGGGCGGGGGTGCGACCGGCTGGCCGTACTCGGTCACCACCACCGGGACGTTGCGTCCCGAGTAGTAGCGGCCCGCCTCCTGCAGGTTCACGAGGTACCATGCCTCGGCCACAGGCGCCGACAGGAGGTCCTCCTCGTACGTGCCCAGGCCGAGCCCGGGGCTGGGCGCCGGCATGTAGCCGTGCATGACGACACAGTCGTAGGGGTACTGGGCCCCGACGATCTGCATGAAGCTCACGTCGAGCCCTTCGCTCTCGCAGACCTGGACGTCCGGGTTCATGGCCTTCATCGCGTCGTAGAACTCGACGAAGCCGTTGTGGGGCCCGGACTCGTAGCTCACAGTTATCCTGGCGTCCCTGGGGGGGGCCGCCCCGTGCTCGCCGCCCCCGAAGCGGATCTCGCCGGTCGCGGAGCCCAGCGAGTACACGTGAGCGTCCGGGCCAGCGGCGGGCAGGCGGGGGACCTCCCGCCACGGCACGCCGGAGACGTAGACCGTCGCGCTCGACGCCACTACAGGTGGGTAGTAGACGAAGAAGGCCTGGCTTGGCGCCCCGGTGGAGTAGGACGCCGACGGCAACTCGTCGGCGTAGCGCCCAACGGGCTGGCGGCTGAAGGCCGTCGTGCCGCCGAACGTGTACAGGCAGCTCTGGACGTGACCAGCGCTGCCTGGCTGGCAGAGCTGGGAGCCGCTCGCCCCAGGCCCGTAGGCCACCAGCGAGCCCGATCGCCACCCGAACTGTGCCGGTGCGAACTGCTCGTTGCCGACCTCCCAGTAGGGCACGTCGTAGGGGGCTGGGTGGCCGTGCTTGGCCCTGAGCCCTGCCCAGTACCCCGGAAGGCGCGGGTCGCGTACGGGCGACCTCGGCAGCGGCGCAGTCATGTAGGCCACCCAGTCGGCGGCCTCCTGTGCCGTCCCGGTGGCGAAGTTGGCAGTGATCGTTCCTTGGGCACCGAGCTCGCCCAAGAGCGTGCCAAGCTCGTCCGGCCCCACGACCGACGGCTCAGGACCGTCGACTATGCCACCTGGGCCTAGCACCCCGTACGGCTCGTTCGGGCCCCGACGAGCCAAAGGCCCGACGGCTCGTCCCCATTGGAAGCTGTCTGACGTCGTGCCGCCTGGGTAACGGACGGCGCCACGCCCGAGCTGGCGCAGCTCTCGCACGAAACCCGGGTAAAACTCATGAGCCTTGACATCGAAGGCCCCTTCTGCGTCTTGGGCCCAGAACAGGTCCACGCCGAACAGGCCCCTATGGACGACCCCGACGGGGGAGGCGCCGACTACGACGCCTACCACCGTTTGCGAGGAGGCTGCAGTAGTCGGGACGACGGCGGCGAAGAAAAAGGCGCTAGCGCAGAGCGCTCGAAGCGCCTTCATGCTCCTTCCCCAGCGCCAAGGCTGCCGATTAGCAGCTCGACGATCGCCTACAGAAGGCTCGTAGTAGCAGGGCATGCCCCCTATGTGGGGGTGGCAGCGCCGGTCGGGTACTGCCTCGGCCATTCCTCAGGGTCGGCGAAGCACCCGCGGTGCCCGGGGCGAGGACCGGCGTCCTGCTTCAGGAAGAAGGGGATAACAGCCTCTAGGCAGCGGTCGCGAAGGTCTCGGCTCAGTTGAGGCTGGCCCAAAGGGTGGGTGTTGTCGCGCCACCTACCGCCCGAGCCTGGAGCCTCCGGGGTCGTGCTGCGGGTGCTCGCAGCCGCGGATAGGCGACCACGCCCGAACCTGGAGCCGGCGGGGTCGCGAGCAACCGGCGCTGGACAGTGGCCGTGGACAGCCATATGCCATGCCGCCGCAGCAAACCTGGCGCCCTATCCCGCCTCTTCGGCACCGTCAAGGAGCGCTTCGTACGAAGCGATGCACGAGCGGTGCGCCCACGGGACATCGTCGGGGCGACCAGGGCCGTACGGCGTCATGTCTGCCCCGGCGCCAAGGCAGAAGAAGCACATACCTTTCGCGAGGGCCTTGCGGCGACCGGTGCTTGCGGCACAGGAGCTATGCACCCAGGGCCAGTCCGGGTGGCCCACATAGAACGGCGTGCCGGCGCCGGTGTCGCGGCAAAAGGCGCAGATGTTACCGGTCACGGTTGTTGTTTTCTCCTTCCGGGCTCCCATGTCCTCGGTTGCTGCAGCCATGTGGGGGTGGGGCGGCTGCCAGCAGGAGCCCCACCCCCACGATGCCGTGACGGGTGGGAACACGGCTGCTCAGAGCGCTGGCGCTGCTTGCCGTGCACATTCGACGCAAGGGGTGAAGGACCACAACTAACACAGGAGGCAGAAGATGACCGTAGCGACAACTGGAAGCGTTGCCACCAAGGACGGCGGCGCACTCGGCTCAGCCGAACGTGGTCACCACCCCACATGTGCCCCGATGAAAACCGCCCGCCGGCTCTGGCCGCACCAAAAGAGCGCCCTCGAGGCCATCATGGAGCACTTCGGCACCAAGGGCCGCCACCGGGACCGCTGCCAGCTCGTCATGGCGCCGGGGACGGGCAAGACGCTGGTGTCCCTGCGCCTCGCCGAGAAGGTGGCCTCGTCAGGGCTGGTCGTCGTCACCGTGCCGACGATCGCCCTGCTCGGCCAGACCTTGGCGGCCTATACGGCAGACGCCAGCAGGCGCCACGACTACTTGGCCGTCTGCTCCGACCCGATGGTCGAGGCCAAGGCCGAGGGGGGCAACAAGGGCCTCTCCGGCCAGGAGCGCCGGGACCTCGAACGCCAGATAGCACGAGACGAAGCCGAGCTCGCCACCCGTGCCCGGGTCGTGATAGCGGCCGAGGACATCGAGGCTGCCCTCGTCGAGCGCCGGCGGGACAGGACGACGGTGGCCCTGGTCACCCACGCGAGCGTCGGCAGG
>DAHWQF010000142.1 GCA_027334785.1 Acidimicrobiaceae bacterium | reverse complement strand
GGGGACAACTTGGTCACGGGGGACACCCTGTTCCTCGAGGGCTGCGGGCGCACCGACCTTCCCGGCGCCGATGCCGAGGAGATGTACACGAGCCTTCAGCGCTTGGCTAGCCTGCCCGGCAGCCTCACGGTCTGGCCGGGCCACTACTACTCCCCCGAGCCGTCGGCCTCGATGGATGAGGTGAGGCGCACCAACCCCGTCTTGGAGCGCGTCGACCGGGCCCAGTGGCTGCGTCAGTTCAGTTGAGCGGCTGTAGACAGCAAAAGGGCGGTCGGGACGCCACGGCCTCGGGCCGTTCTGGCCGTTCACAGAGCCGCGGCGCGCCCTCCGACAAGGAGGGTTCTTCCCTGGGCCCACCTTTCGGTTGAGACAAAGACCACCCACGCGGTTGTCGCCATAGGGCCTGGGCGGCGCGATGCTTTTGGCATGGCGAGCGAGCTTGTCATTGAGGCTCAGGGGTTGGGGAAGTCGTACGGGCGTACCGTGGCTCTCGACGGGCTCGACTTGTCCATGTCCAGGGGTGAAGTCCTTTCCCTGCTCGGCCCGAACGGCGCGGGCAAGACGACCACGGTTGAAATCTTGGAGGGCTACCGCCGGCGGGACTCCGGCCATGCACTAGTGCTGGGGGAGGACCCTGAGCGCGCTGGAGCGTCATGGAGGGCGAAGCGGGGTGTAGTCCTCCAGAGTTGCGAGGACGTGGTCGAACTCACCGTTTGGGAGTGCGTGCGCCATTTCGCCCGCTTCTACCCTTCGCCGGCCGACCCAAGCGAGGTGATCGAGCGCGTAGGGCTGTCGGCTAAGGCGGGGTCGCGTATCAGGTCCCTCTCGGGGGGCCAACGCCGGCGCCTCGACGTCGCCCTCGGTATCATCGGCCAGCCCGAGCTCGTTTTCCTGGACGAGCCGACCACCGGGTTCGACCCCGAGGCACGCCGGCAGTTTTGGGACGTCGTGCGCGAACTGGCAAAGGTCGGTACGAGCGTCTTGCTAACGACCCACTATCTCGACGAAGCCGAGGCACTTGCCGACCGCGTGGCGGTGATCAACCACGGCCGGGTCGTAGCCACTGGGCCACCCGCGGAACTGGGCAACCGGCTCAACGCTCCAGCCAGGGTGTCCTGGAGTGGCCCCGATGGCCGGTTGAGCAAAGAAACCCACGAGCCCACGGCGCTCGTCCGAGAGCTGGAGGGAGCCTTCGGCGGGGAGGTGCCGGGCCTCACGGTCACGAGGCCGACGCTCGAAGACGTCTACCTCGGGCTGATCGGTCACGAGGCCGACGCAAAGGAGGAGCAATGACCGAAACCCTGGCCGTGCCTTACGCTGCCACGCCGCGAAGGGCTACTGACGCCATACGTGCCTTTGGCGTCGCGTGCCTCGCTCGGGGCGAGGTGGAGGTGAAGCAGTTTTTCCGCAGCAAAGACGCCGTGGTCTTTACGCTCGCCCTGCCAATGGTGCTGCTCGCCCTGCTTGCTTCCATATTCTCTCACGACATCCCCGGGACGGGCGTGCCCTACAGCCAGGTTTACACGACCGGCCTGCTGGCCGGGGGTGTCGCCTCCACGAGCTTTTTGAACCTGGCCGTAGCGATCGCTGGCGAGCGAGAGAATGGCGGCCTGAAGCGCTTGGCCGGGACGCCGATGCCGCGCACGGCCTATTTCGTGGGAAAGGCGATGGTCGTGCTCGTGACGTGCACGATGGAGGTGGCCGTGCTATTGGTGTTCGGCCACTTTGCCTACGGGGTGGCCCTCCCGGCTTCGCTCGGCCGTTGGTGGACCTTCGTCTGGGTGACGCTGCTCGGGGCGACCTCGATGTCCCTGCTCGGGATCGCTCTTTCCAGCTTGCCGCGCTCCTCTCGTTCCGCCGCCCCCGTCGCCAACCTGCCGCTGCTCGTGCTCGAGTTCATCTCGGGAGTGTTCGTGCCATTCACGTCACTTTCGCCCGGCTTGTACGGTTTCGCCGGCGCGTTCCCGTTGCGCTGGATGGCCGAGGGGTACCGCGCCGCGCTTTTGCCATCGTATTTTCAACGTGTGGAGCTTGGGCACCATTGGGACGAGACAGCCATGGCGCTTGTGATGGCGGCGTGGTTGGTCGTGGGCCTCCTCTTGTCCGCCCGGACCTTTAGGTGGACGGGGAGAGGCGAGCGTTGAGCGAGGCCCGGCGTTGAGCGAGGCCCGGCGTTGAGCGAGGCCCGGCGTTGAGCGAGGCCCGGCGTTGAGCGAGGGCTCGGGCGGCCACCGGCGGGCGGCCGAGCACGCGTGGCTGGCGCTCCTGCCTTGGTGGCATGCCGGCTTTGCCGCCGTCGTGGTCGCTAGCAGCGCCTGGGTGGCTGTGGAGTTGCCCCTCCTCGGGGGAGCGCTTGCCATTTTCAGCGCGGGCAGCCTTGGGGCGCGGCGACACCGCTACCGCCGCGCAGCAATTGGACCTCGCTGAGGGGGCGGCACGCGACGGCCTCGCCGAGGCCCGCGCTCTGATGGAAGCGCTCGCCCCGCTGCCCTTGCAGGGTGTAGCCCTCGCCGGGGCTGTGGAGCGCGTCGCCACGGAAATCGGCTCGCGCCTCGGGTTTGCGACCAGCTTCGAGATGTGCGGCGAGGCCCGTTCCCTTTCCCGTAACACCGAAGTGCTCCTCCTGCGGGCAGCCCAAGTGGCCCTTGTCAACGTGGGCCGCCACTCGGGCGCGCGAGATGCCAAAGTGCGCCTCTTTTTCGGGGATGGTGACGCCACCTTGACAGTCGAGGACAATGGCGGCGGCTTCGACCCGGCTCTCGCCAGCGGCTTCGGTCTCTCCCAACTGCGTGCCCGCGCCGGCGAACTGGGCGGCGAGGTGGAGGTCGTATCTGCGCCGGGTGAGGGCACCGTCGTGCGCGTGTGGGTGCCGACCGGCACTGATGCTGGTCTGTCGGCTGTGCCGCCGGCCGGCCCACCTGTCCCGTCTGCCCTACCTGTCCCGCCTGTCCCGTCTATCCCCCTGCATGCCGAAGCGGGACCGCTACCTTCGCTATCAGCCCGCCCGCCAGCGGCGTCTTTCCCACCGCACGAGGGAGCCAGGACCCTCTCTTCGCCGCCGGCAGGGTCGTTTCCTTCGCCGCCGGCTTGGTTGAATGGCGGGCCGAGCAAGGTGCCGGTGGCGTGACCCTCAGGGTGCTCACTGCAGACGACCACCCAGTGGTGCGCCAGGGGTTGAGGGGCATGCTCGCCGGCGAGGGTGACATAGACGTGGTCGGCGAGGCTTCAGACGGTGCCCAGGCGGTGGCCCTGGCCGGCGAACTGCGTCCCGACCTGGTTCTGATGGACCTCCGGATGCCTGGGACGGACGGGGTCGAAGCGACGCGCGCCATAACCGCCGCCGGCGGACCAGCCGTGCTCGTCCTCACCACGTACGACACGGACAGCGACATCTTGCGAGCCGTAGAGGCAGGGGCTCGGGGCTATTTACTGAAGGACTCGCCACGGTCGGAACTGGTGCGAGCTGTCCGGTCCGCCGCGGCCGGGGCAACCGTGCTCGCTCCCGGCGTGGCGGAGAAACTCCTCGGACGTAACCGTCCCACTGCCGGTGTGGAGCTCACCTCTAGGGAACTCGAGGTCCTGACGCTTGTCGCTGAAGGCATGACGAATTCCGAGATCGGCCGAGCCCTTTTCATCGGTGAGGCGACCGTCAAGACTCACTTGCTGCACGCGTTCGCCAAGCTCGGAGTTGATGACCGAACGGCGGCCGTCACAACTGCGATGGCGCGAGGACTTCTGTCGGCGCCTGGTTAGGGCTCGCCGGCAGGGCTCGCCGGCGGAACAGCTTCCTGTCGCGGTTAGCGCTTGCGGAGCGGATGCCTGCGGATCCGTTTCCTGCGGATCGGCCTGCGTGGTGGCCTCAACATACCGAGTGCACCGAGGTGTGACCCCAAGACGCGTAGTGCACCCACGTGTGACCCCAAGACGCGTAGTGCACCCAGGTGTGGCCACAAGACGCCTGGTGCACCCAGGTGTGGCCACAAGGCTTGTTCTGGGTGCAGTGGAGCCAACTAGGTGCGCTCGGCGTCGCAGGAAAGCGTCTTGGTGCACCAGGAAGGCGGAAGCGCACCCGGAACGGAGCGGCGTGTGACAGGGACCATGCCGTGCCCAGGGACCGTGCCGTGCCCAGGGACCGTGCCGTGCGTGGAAAACCGGAGTGCCTGGGACCAGTCCCCGCCGGCACGGCCGGCGACTCTACCTCCCAGGTGGCATAGCCTGCGCCCGTGAACGAGCGCCAGCCCGGCGTGGCCTGCGTCTATTGCGGTGGTCGCCACCGGGTGCCTGCCGAAGTGCGTGACTGCTGGGAACGCGCACGGATGGCGGGGCCGGGCGCGGGGAAAGCAGGGGCGGGCGCTGCGCAAGCAGAGGCGCCGCAATCAGCCGGCGAAGTGATGACCCTTGAGGCCAAGCCGGCTCCATCGCCCGCCGGCGCTCCCAGCACCGCGCCCGCCGTCCCGACCGCCGGCGCTCCCCGCACTGCACCTGCCGTCCCGACCGCCGGCGCTCCCAGCACCGCGCCCGCCGTTCCGACCGCCGGCGCTCCCCGCACGGCGCCGGCCAGCGCTCCCCGCACGGGGCCCGGCTTCGGTCCTGTGCTCGGGCGGAGCGTGGTAGTACGCCCCGGTCACGAGCCGCCGCCGGCGTGGCAGCACTGCGACCGGGCGCGGGCCGCCACCCTCGACGAGCTGGAACGGGCCTGGCGGGAGCGCACCCCCCTGGTAATCGAGATTGATCACGAACCGCCGGAAGCAGAGGTGGAGCGGTCGCCGGTCTGGTCGCTCTCTCCCTCCTTCTCCTTCCGGGGCGAACGGCTGGCGCACGCCGTCTTTTCCAACTCTGTTGATGCCCGTGGTGGGAGACCCAACTGGTGGCTGGCGGACGAGGCGATAAGGCTCGGGGCTTCAGCCGGCGGCCCGGCGGACGTGCTTCTCCCGGGAGGCGAGCCGGCGTTCTGCGACGGGGGTCCGCTTGAGTGGCACGGTCCTTTGGAGGGCCACGGCCCGCTCGAGTGGCACGGTCCTTTGGAGGGCCACGGCCCGCTCGAGTGGCACGGTCCTTTGGAGGGCCACGGCCCGCTCGACCACTTCGCCCCCGTCGGCACGGGCAGGCCAGCAGGCCGAGCGGCGGTCCTGCACCGCGTGGCCCTCCTGGCGGTGTCGCTCGTACCGTTCGGGCCCAACCAGACCGCAGCGGAACTGGCGCCCGACCAACTGGCAGCCGTCACCCACCCCGGAGGGGCGGCTCGTGTCGTGGCGCCGGCGGGTTCAGGCAAGACGAGAGTGCTGACCGAACGCGCCCGCCACTTGCTCCGCCACTGGCACCTCCCCGCCGGGGCCGTCACGCTCGTCGCTTTCAACAAGAAGGCCGCCGTAGAGATGAGAGAGCGCACGCCGGACTTGCCGCAGTTGCAAGTCCGCACCCTGAACGCGCTCGGCCTGGCGCTCGTGACCGGGAGCGAAGAGGTGGCCACGATCGAGGAACGAGAGGTCCGTTCGCTGCTGGCGGCCCTCGTCGACCTGCCCCGGAGGGCCAATACGGACCCGGCGGCGTCCTGGTTAGAGGCGCTGTCGGCGGTGCGGCTCGGCCTGCGTTCCCCGAAGGAAGTAGAAGCCGAGTTCGGCGGGGATGTGGACGGCCTCCCCGAGGTCTTCGAACGCTACCGCCGCCTCCTCGCCGAGCGCGGGCAGGTGGACTTCGACGAGCAGGTGTACCGGGCGATCGAGATCCTTTTGACCGACCCGGACGCCCGCCGGCGGGCGCGCGCCGGCTGCCGGGTGCTGCTGGTGGACGAGTTCCAGGACCTCACGCCGGCCCACGTCCTGCTGGTCCGGTTGCTCGCCGGTCCCGATGGCGCCGTCTTCGGCGTGGGGGACGACGACCAGACGATCTACGGCTATTCGGGTGCGTCGCCAGAGTGGCTGGTGGGCTTCCGCCGCTTTTTCCCCTCGGCTGGAGAACACGCCCTTGAGGTCAACTACCGTTGCCCCCCCAAAGTCGTCGAGAGCGCTCGTAACTTGCTCGTGCACAACCGGCACCGGGTCGACAAGACCATTGTGGTTGCGCCTGGCCGCACGGCTACAGGCCCCGAACTCGAGGTCGTCGCGGCCGGCGAGAGTGCCCTGGCAAGCACGGTGGCGACAGTGGAGGCGCTCCTCGCCGGCGGCGCCGCGCCCTCCGACGTGGCCGTGCTCAGCCGCGTCAATTCCTCGCTGGCCGGTGTCCAGGTGGCGCTCGTCCACCGGGAGGTGCCTGTCCAGCCGGCAGTGGACGTCACCTACCTGTCCCGGAGCGGCGTCCAGGCGGCGCTGGCGTGGCTGCGCCTGGCGAGCGCCCCGGCGGGCCGGCTGAACGGGCGTGACCTCGCTATCGCGGCCAAGCGGCCGTCCCGCGGGCTGGCCCCCCGGGTGGTCGAGTGGATGGCCGAGCAGCCGAGCATCCCCAAGTTGAAGGGCCTGGCCGGCCGGTTGTCGCCCCGGGACGGCGACAAGGTCGCCGCTTTCCTCTCGGACCTCGAACTCGTGCGTGCTCGCGCCGAAGCGGGTACCGTCGCCGCCACGCTTCGCGCCGTGCGCGACCAAGTCGGGCTCGACCGCGCCATGGAGTTGCTCGACAGTTCTCGCCGCCGCCTCGACCGTTCGGCTCAGACCGACGACCTGGACGCTCTGGTCGCCCTGGCCGCGTTACATCCGGCGTCAGATGGTTTTGAGGAATGGCTGCGCGTGTCCCTGCGCCACCCGGGGTCTGCCGGCGGGGTCGTGTTGTCGACGGTGCACCGGGTGAAGGGCCGGGAGTGGCCGCACGTCGTGCTCCATGAGGTGACCGATGGCTTGTTCCCGCACCGGTTGGCCGAAGACGTGGAAGAGGAGCGGAGGGTCTTCCACGTGGGCCTCACGCGTTGTTCGGTCTCGGTGCACCTGGTGACCGGGGACCCACCCTCCCCGTTCGTCGAGGAGTTGCGGGGTCGGAGTGTTCCGGCGAGGCGGCCCGAGCGTGACGGGCACCGCGCCGCCACTACGGCAGGCCACCGTCCGAGCGCCCCGCGCCGCGACGCCCAGCCGCCTCCTGAAGTGGTCGAAAGGGTACGCCGGTCGCTGCGCGCCTGGAGGTCGGAGCGAGCGGCGAAGGAGAGGAAGCCGGCGTACGTGTTCCTCCATGACCGCACGCTCGAAGCATTGGCGCAGGCGGCCCCGGCCAGCATGACAGCTCTGGCGAGGGTGCAGGGCATCGGCCCGTCCAAGCTCGACGCCTACGGTGACGAACTGCTTGCCTTGATCGCGGAGGCGGTGGCCAGCCCGCCGGGATGAAGGTCGTCCATTGGAGAAATGGCGCGGCAAGGCTCCAATTTGGGAAATGACCAGTTATAGGTATATTTAGGAGCGCCGGCGAAAGTGCTCGGAAGCTAGCTGGCCCGCCGTTTTGTTGCCTTGGGCGGCGTGGTCGCGCTCGGGGGGCCGTCCACCTCTTTCACGGGGCGCTCCACTTTGGCTCTGTTGGCTACCTTCTTGGTGGCCCGCTCCGCCGTGGCGGCCGGTTCGCTCACACTGGCGCCGGCCTTCTGGGCCCGCGTGGTGGGCTTGAGGGTGCCAGTGACCGTGACTTCGCGGCTGGCAGCTGCGGCTGCGGCTGTGGCGTTAGCGGCACGAGCGACCTGGGTCCCACCGGCCTCCTCGCTGGCGGCTCTCCCCGAGGCGCCGGCCCTTTTCGAGGCGCCGGCCTTCTTCGAGGCGGTGGTCTTCGGCGGAGTGGCCGCCTTCGTGGGCACCGTCGCCTTCGTAGGCACCGTCACCTTCCTGGGCACGGTCACCTTCCTGGGCACCGTCACCTTCGTGGGCACCGTCACCTTCGTGGGCACGGTCACCTTCCTGGG
>DAHWQF010000141.1 GCA_027334785.1 Acidimicrobiaceae bacterium | reverse complement strand
GTGGCGCCGTGGCGCACCGAATAGCCCCATGACGGGAACTCCTTTTGGTGGAGGAGGCGAAAGGCGAGGTCAGGGCGGCCAAAGTCCGTGAGCACCGGGCAGAGGAGCGGAGCGCCCACAAAGCCGGTGGTGAGCCGGTCTCCGCGTGCTTCTATGTCGGCGCACAGCCTGGAGAAGCTTGCGTCCACCAATTGGGGGGGTACGAGGCCGAAGGCCAGTGCCATCAGGTAGCTCGTTTGGGTACCCTCGCCGACGGTGCCGTCAGGCCGCACGAACTCGGCAGCAAAGGCGTCGCCCACGCGGCCCGCCAGTTCGGCGTACCGGCGCGCCTCCCCCGTCTGGCCGAGGGCCTCCGCAGCCTTGGAAACCAGGGTGGCGGAGCGGGCGAAGTACGCTGTAGCCAGTAGGTCGCGGGGCGTTTCCACGCCCACCTGGAGCCAGTCGCCGAAATTATGGCCTGTAGCATGGCGCCATATGAGCCCCGGGTTGTGGCGCTCAATGTGGTCCACCCAGGCAGACATCGCCGGCCAGTAACGCTGCAAGATGCGCTGGTCCCCGTAGACCCGCCAGAGATGGTAGGGCACGATGACGCCGGCGTCGCCCCATGCCGGTGCCGCCTCGGGGCGAGGGGCGGAGGGTAGGACCGGGGCGATGTCTGGGAAAGCCCCGTCGGCGTCTTGGGCCGCTACCAGGTCTTCCAGCCAGCGGCCCATGAAGGCGGCCACGTCGGCAAAGTAGCAGGCGGTCGGTAAGAAGATCTGGGCGTCGGCGGTCCAGCCGAAGCGCTCGTCGCGCTGGGGGCAGTCCGTCGGAACAGCGACGAAATTGCCCCGTTGACCCCAATGGATGTTGCTTATCAGCCGCTCCACCATGTCGTCGGAGCAATGCAACTCGCCGACAGTTGCCATATCGTTTTGCAGGACGCGGGCAGATATGTCCTCTTTCTGGAGCTCGTCTCGGTACCCGCTCACCTCGGCGTACCTGAAGCCGTGGCAGGTGAAGTTGGGCTCGAAGGTGCGGTTGCCACCTGCACCGGAGGTTATGACCACGTCGGTGGCTTCTGCGGTGCGCAGGTTGGCGGTGTACAGCTTCCCGTCGTCGAGCATCTCTCCGTGGCGGAAGACCACCCGGCGGCCGGCTTCGTCGTCGGGCACCCGGACCCGAAGCCGGCCCACGAGGTTTTGTCCGAAATCGACTATGAAATTCTCTCCGTCCCGGCTGACCGCGCGCCCCGGTACTTCTTCAACGACCCGTACCGGCTCGTCCGTGCTCGCCGTCACGCAGTCGGTTGTGTCGTCGAGGACAGCAGCCGGTGCCCACTGCGAGGCGTCGAAGCCAGCGCGGTCCCATCCGGGGGTGGAGAGGCGCCAGTCTTGAGCCTCTCCCATGAGCAAGTCGGCGTAGAGTGCCTCCCCAGGGTGCTCGGCCCAGGTTGGGTCTGTGGCTACCACGAGTCGCTCGCTATCGGCCTGTTCCACGACCAACTGCGCCAAGAGCGCCGGGGCGTGGCCGTAATGGCGTGCCTGCTGGCGGGGGTCGAAGCCGATATAGCCGCACCACCAGCCATCGGCCACGACCGCCGCGACGACGTTGCGGCCAGCTGAGAGGAGGTCGGTCACGTCGTAAGCCTGGTACATGATCCGGTGGCGGTAGTCCGTCCAGCCCGGGACCAACTCGTCGTGGCCCACGCGCTCACCATTTATGCGCAGTTGGTAGAGCCCTCTCGCCGCCACGTAGGCCCTGGCCCAACGGGTAGGGGTCCTGAGGTCGAGCTCTTTGCGGAACTGGCAAGGGGGTGCCAGGTAGGCGGTGAAGCGAGACCGCCAGCGGCCGTTGGGTGGGCTCGCCTGGCGGCGGAAGCTGCCCCGAGCTATCCAGCGCGCCCGCCAAGCGCCGGGAGCCATCAGCCCTGTTTCAAACCAACTGCTCACGGGCTCGCTCTCCCCACCGTGCTGGTCGAGGACCTGGACCGACCACTGGTACCTGGTCATCGGCAGAAGAGGCTCGCCGGCGTAAACTGCCCCGAGCGAGCCAGCACCTTTGCGCCAACCGTCGCTCCACGCGGCGTGCCCTGGCTGGCCGTCGTTACCAAGGGGCACGACCTCCAGCCGGTAGGCGACTGGGCGGAGCCCGGGGTTGGTCGCCCCCAGCTTCCAACCTAGAAGCGGATGGTTGGCCTCGGTCCCGAGAGGGGTGGTGCGGTGGTCACAGTGGAGGGCGTAGGGGCGGAGGGTCATAGGGCAACAACGGTAAGGCGCTTGCGGGCCGGCACCCTCGCCTTCTCTTCCAGGGGCAACATCACAGTTTGAGGGAGCCGGCCGTCATGCCTCCAACGAAGTAGCGCATGGTGACCCCGACAAGCAATAACAATGGCGCGATGGCGATCACGTAGGCGGCGAACACCTCCCCACCGTTGGCCGTCAGCGTGCCGAGACTGCTCACGAAGTACTGGAGGCCTGCGGAGACCGTGTAGCGGCTGCTGCTCTTCAGGATCACCTCGGGCCAGATGTAGTCGCCCCAGATGCTTATGCACATGAGCACGGTGCCCGTGAGCAGGATCGGCTTGGTGAGCGGCGCGACGACCCGGAGGAGGACCTGGTACTCTCGGGCGCCGTCCAGACGGGCGCTCTGCAACACCTCCTTTGGTACCTGTTCGAAGAAGCTCCGGAAGATGAGGACGAGGAGCGGCTGCGAAGTGGCCGCGTAGGGCAGGATGAGCGCCCACCAACTGTTGTAGAAACCGAAGTCTTTCATCTCCAAGAAGAGCGGGATCAATGTCAGGCTCCAGGGGATCATGAGGAGCGCTATATAGGCTGTGAAGACGAGCGACTTTCCCCGGAAATCGACCTGGGCGAAGGTGTAGGCCCCGATGGCGGCGACGGTGACCCCAATGGCCACGGAGGCAGCTGCGACGAGGAGGGTGTTGAGGAGCGAAGTGTCGATACCCGACCAGGCATCAACATAGTTCCGTGCGTCGAACTGCGTAAAAAGGGCAAAGACGTTGCCCGTCGCGAGCCGTGCACCGCTCTTCAGGGAGTTGGAGAGCATGAACACGAGCGGGAAGTACGTCATGGCGACCAAGAGCGCTCCCGCCGTCACCGTGGATCCCGTGAGGGCGCGCCGACGTCGCCTGGCGCCGCGACGCACCCTCACGTTCTCCAGTTGGGCCATGGCTACTTGTACTTGGCCAAGTTGACGTGGTTTGCCGCAGCCCACTGGTGAGCGGCGGCCACGAGCATCGACTGCCACTGCGACGAGAACGAGGAGTACGACATGTCGTCGGAGAGGTAGGCACTGACGAGCCGCATCGCCTCGGTCTCAAAACTTGGGCCGAGGGTGCCCTCCAAGGGCCCATCGACTACCGTGATCACCTTCCCGGTGGGGAGGAGGTCCTTCATCCCGACCGAACCGCCGGTGGGGGCTGCGGGCTCGACCGGGATCAAGGCGCCGTCACCCTCGTTCTTGACGATGGCCCCGAGGTGCGCCGGGGTGTACAGCCAGGCCAGGAAGTTCATGACCACCTTGGTCTTGGCCGGCGTCATGGTATGGTCCGCCTTCGCGGTCGTGACCGACCATTCCGGGAACCCGTTGGGACCGCCTATCACGCCCCTGGTGCTCAGGTTGGCCGAGTACTTGGATGTCGTAGTCGTTATGGTGGGCTCAGGGAATATGCCGTACTTGCCTGCAAAGCCAAGCGAGTTGAGGACCGGTTCCTTCCAGCTGCCACCCCAGATAATCGGCGTCTTGCCTTGTACAAAAGGTGTCAGCGTCGAAAATGGCGGGCTGGCAGAGTTGAGCGACGCGCCTATGTCGTACTCCGAGCCGGAGGGGTCCATGAAGGGCCGGAGCTGGCCGAGGAGCTTCCAGATCTCGGCGTATGCCGAGTTTTTCATGCTGAGCACGCCCCTCTCGATCCCGACGGCGGTGTCGAGGCCGCTCGTGACCACTTCACGATCGACGTCGAACTTCGGAAGCTCGTTCTGGAGCAGCTCCGACCCGGCGAGCCGTTCCCACCACGAGGGGTTGTCGTTCAGCCCCCACCCGAACAGGAGAGGGTACTTGAAGCCCGCCGCCTGCAACTTGGCGAGGTCGACCACGAACTGCGCCCAAGTGGTCGGGATGTTCGTTATGCCGGCCTTTTTGAAGTCGGCTTTGTTGTACATGAAGCCAGTCTCTATGCTCGACCCGAGCACGATCTGGATCTGGCCGTTGGGGGACGTCATGTAGGGGATGACCGAGGGCGAATAGAGGGAGAGCCAGCTTTTGTTGCCGGGCACATACGGGTCGGGCTTTTCCAAGTAAGGCCTGATGTTGAGGAGGATCCCCGGTGGGAGCGAAGACGGCCCGTACTGTTGCCAGACGATGTCGTCCGCGTTCCCTCCGGACGCCTGGGTGAGCAGGATCGCGTTTTGCTGGTCGAGGTTGGACTGCGCGTCGAGCACCCAGTCGACCTTCACGCCTGGGTGGTCTTTTTCGTACTGGTTTGTGAGAGAGCGGAGCACGGAGTTAGTGGGGGCCGTTATCTTGCCTTGGGAGTAGGGCAACTGGGCGGTGATCGTGATCCCGGACGTTTGTGCCGAGGTGCTTTGGCTGGCGACGACGGGGACGAGGGTCATGGCCGCCACGCTGGCCATGGCCGTGCTGGCTGCTAGATGTCTTTTTACCCTGGAATTGTTTTTCACTTCATTTCCTCCTTGTATTGGTTGTGGCAGTAAATGGCTGTCGAGGTTCAGGTGCGTGGGCGCAGCAGGCGCATAGTGAACAGAGTGAAAACGAGCATGGCTATGAAAAGGAGCGTCCCAATTGCCATGCCGTAGCCGTATTGGTCGTTTTGGAACGCTTGTTGGTACATATCCAGCCCCGGCACCATAGTCGCGTTGCCAGGGCCGCCGTTGGTGAGGAGAAGGACAGGGACGAAGTTTTGTGCCATGTACAACCCGCCCAGGATGAAGGCGACCCGGAACTGCGGGACGAGCAGCGGGGCATCCACGTGCAGCCAGCGCCTGAGCCCGCTGGCGCCATCGAGAGCGGAGGCCTCCATCAACTCCTGAGGGAGGTTTTGGATACCGCCGAGGAAAATGAGAAAACCGAGGTTGGATATCCAGGGGAAGCCGATCAAGAGGATCGACACGAGCGCCAAGTGCTCGTTACCGAGCCAGTTGGGCCCTGCCAGCCCGAAGGCGTTGAAGATCTTATCGAGGAGGCCATCGGTCGGATTGAACATGTATGCCCAGACGTCTATCAACACCACCGGGGGGAGCACTATCGGGAGGGCGAAGAGGTACTTGGCTATGCTCCCGAGCCTGCGAGGCAGGTGGGCGACCACCTCGGCGGCGGTAAATTGCGCGACGAGGGTGATGAGGAGCCAACCGAGCACCAAAAGGACCACGTTTTTTGCTTCTGCGCCGAAGGTGGGCGAGGTGAAGTACTCGTTGAACTGAGAGAGGCCGACGTACTGGGGGGCAGAGAACCCGTTCCAGCTGTAGAAACCGCCGATGAGGCTCCGGACGGCGGGGTAATAGGTGAACATGCCTATGAGGAGCATGCTCGGCAGGACGAAAACTGCTGCAGCGCGGTTGAGGCCGAACCGGCGGGACCGGCGCGCCAGTGGCCCGCGGCGTGTTTTACGGGCCGGCGGGGTGCGGGCGAGGCCCGCGTGCGGTTGGCCGGGGTAGGCCGTAGTTCGGGACGCGGGTGTCCCGATGGCCGGCCCCCCGGCCATGGCTAGTGGCATTGCCCTCGCGCACACCCCCTTCGCGCACACAAGACGTAACTGTACTACGCTGTGATGGCAGTGGCAAGCAGGAGACGTAGTTTAACTACATCGCTCCTCCACACCTTGCGCGCTCGCCTGGATGCGTTGCCGCCGGGGGAGCGCCGGGTCGGCGAGCTCGTCTTCCGTTCGCCCGAGGAGGTACTGGCCATGAGCACGGCGGAGCTGGCAGCCGCCGCCGGCGTGAGCGACCCGACCGTCGTGCGTTTTGCCCGCTCGCTCGGCCTCGACGGCGTGAGCGAGCTGAAATTGCGGCTCGCGGCCGACATTGCCCGCGCACCACTGCGCGCCGGGCCACTCGAGCCGGGTGACGGCGTGGGCACAGTCATGAGGAAGCTGGCCGTCATGGTGGTGGCGTCGCTTTCGGCCTTGCCGGACCTGGTAGACCACGAGGCGGCGGCCATGGCGGCGCAGCTTCTGGCCCAAGCCCGCTCGGCTATCATCGTCGGGTTCGGTGCTTCGGTGGTCGATGCGATGGACCTTTCGCAACGGCTCCTCGGGGTCACGGCCTCGGTGGTGGAGACCGACATGTTCCACATGCTCCAACGGCTCTACCTGTGCACGCCCGAGGACGTGCTGGTCGTTTTCTCGCACAGCGGCCGCCTCCTCGACCTGCTGGAGGTGATGGCGACGGCCGAGAAGACCGGAGTGAGCACCGTCGCGTTCGGGCCACCGGGCTCGCCGATAGCGGCTAGGGCCACTTGCAGCATCGGGCTCGACCTGCCCGACGACACCGACCTGGCCAACCCGTCGCTCACTCGCATCACGACTGCGATGCTCATCGAGTCGGTGGTGACGACGATCGAGATGCAAAACCCAGAAAAGGCGGGCCGGCGTCGCGAGCTAGCACAAAGCGCTCTCGTCGGCCGGCGCACGCGGCCTCCAGGGCGCGGGGCCAAACGTGCCGATTAGCTGCCTATTAGCAAAGGACCTGCGAGCTCGGGCGGCCTCGCCGGCAGTGGAGGCCGCCCGTAGGCCGCCGGCCACGGCGCTAGCGAGGTGTGACCCTAGGCTCGGGGTGTGAGCGACCTTGGGGACCCGTGGGTGAGGACCGTACTGCGAGACGCCTTTTCGCGACTGGCGTCCCCGGGCACATGGCAACTGGCTGCGGTGGGCATGGCGGGGGGACGAACGGGCAGTTGGCTCTCGGGCACGGCTTGCGACTCGAGCTTCCAGATAGGTTCGGTGACCAAGACTTTCACTGCGCTATTGCTCGCCACGATGGCGCTCGACGGCCGGGTGGCCTTGGAGGACCCGCTTAGCCGGTACCTGCCAGAGGCGGGGCCTTCGGGGATCCGGCTCGTGGACTTGGCCACCCACACCTCTGGGTACCCGAGGATCCCTCGCACCATCAAGGCCAGGATGCTCCTCCGCCTCCGGGACCCCTATGCGCTCGTCCGTGACCGCCACGTGGACCGAGCGGTGCGCAAGCTGAGCCCCCGGCTCGGGCCCGGGCCTCACCCCTTTGAGTACTCGAACTTTGGCTACGGCGTCCTTTCGCGCGCCCTCGCGGCCGCCGGCGGGCAGCCTTTTGGCGCGTTGCTGCGCCAGGACGTCTTGGGCCCGCTCGGGCTGGAAGAGAAGATCACGCTCGAAACAGATGCGGATCCTGACCACCGGCGGCTCTTCGGCCATAACCTTGGTGGCCAAGAGGTCGAACATTGGCATAACCCGGCCCTACCCGGTGCCGGCTTCCTTTTCTCTTCGGCAGAAGGGATGGGCATCTACCTGGGGGCCAACCTCGCTCCCGACAACACGAAGTGGAAGGCGGCGTTCGAGCTTGTCCACCAACCCCTCCGGGTGGCGGAGCCAGGCATGCAAGTCGGCCTCGGCTGGCTGGTGCGCGACACCGACGACGGCCCGGTCCATTGGCACAACGGGGGGACGGCGGGTTTCGGCAGCTTTATAGGGCTCGACCTGGCGCGGAGCGTCGGTGTGGCCGTGTTGATGAGCCGCCGCCACATGGACGACCTCGACGAAGCGGCCATGGGGGCGATTTCGGTCCTGAGGCAGCCATAGGCGGTGGCCTACGGGGTGGGCGAGGTCAGGACGGCGACACAATTTTGCCCGCCGAAGCCAAAGGCGTTGGCGACCGCGGTGCGCACGGTGACCGG
>DAHWQF010000140.1 GCA_027334785.1 Acidimicrobiaceae bacterium | reverse complement strand
CGGTCGGCGGCGACCGGGTCGGTAACTCCCCGCCACACGCGCGCACGATGGATCGGGCCGGTGATGGAATCGAGGAGCGACGCCAGGACGGTGTTGCCGCAGAGAGCGACCACACTGTGGTGGAACTCCCTGTCCAATTCGACGAACTCCGAAGGCGGCAGGCTCGCAATGCCTGGGTCGAGGAACTTCTCTAGCGGGTCTATGTCCGCCGTCCTCGCCAGGCGCGCAGCGAGGGCTGTTGCCGCGGGTTCAACTATTCGGCGCACTTCGAGGAAGCTGAGGACCGAGTCGTCTTGGTGGAAGTCTACGACGAAGCTCACCGCTTCTAGCAGCAACTCTGGCTTGAGACTGGTCACATAGGTCCCATCGCCTTGGCGGACGTCCAAGATGCGCACGAAGGTAAGCGCCCGCACGGCTTCGCGTAGCGAATTGCGAGAAAGGCCCAACCGGCTTGCGAGCACATCTTCTTTGGGTAGCCTTTGTCCAGGCTCCAGCTCCCCGGACACGACCATCTCTTTAATTTTCTCGATCGCCTCATCGGTAACTCGCATCGGCAAGCCTCCTCCAGTTGACAGAGAGCTTACATCGGATGAATGGCGCCCTCACCTGAAGCTGCGAAGGGCTGCCGCAGCGTTTGCCAGAGGGCTGGCCGGCCTGGCGGTGACGGGGCCTTCGACCTCGGCGTGGAAACAACAGCTGGACGCAAGCACCGACCGAGGCCGGGAGGTTTGGGGCGGGGCGGGCCCCGTTCAGCCGCTCGCTGCGGTGAGCCGAGGGCTTTAGTCGTCGACGACAAGGATCGCATGGCCGTCGAGGACGGTCACCCTCGATGTCGTGTAACCGTCCGCGTAGTGGAACGGCAGGGCCGTGCCCGAGGGCTCAAGTCTCACGCGGCTCGGGGGTCTCTCGACGCGCACAGCGACCTCGACGTCCACGATCGGAAAGGGGTCGTTCACGAGGTCGAGGTCGTGGGCTAGCCGGCTCGGGACGAAGCTCAGGAGGTGTACGGCCGTGTGGCTCGCGGCGCGCAGGACGGTCGTCTCGAGGTGGACCGGGCCCCCGGCGCGAACGAGAGGGTGAGGCAAAACTTCGTCGATCAGCGCTCGAAGGACGGTGCGGTACTCTTCGTTGCCCTCGGCAGCGACTGCCGCGAGGAGAGGGACACCGACGAGGATCACACTACCGTGCCGTAGCACCGCCCCCCAGGCCGACGGTTGGCCGGGCGGTGTGTACGCGTGGCCACTAAAGTGATCGTAATTGCGTTCGAAGTACGGCTCGATGAGCCCGACAACGACGTCTGTGCCCTCGAGGCAGCGCAACTTGTGCGCGGCTCCGTGCACCCGGATGTCGATCTCGTGGGAGACCTTTTCGAGAGGGGAACCGCTGAGGTCAAGGAATAGCGTCGTGTAGCCGAGCACGCCGTGGCGCTCCGCGCCGAGGCTGGCGAGGAAGGCGTCGCCATCGGGCCCATGAGGGACTGACCCGGCCTCGATTAGGAGCGCCCCGCCGGCGTCGACGTGGCTGAGTAGCCGGCGCGCGAGCCCGGGGTCGACGCTGGTCGTTTCGGGCACAACGACGAGCGGGTAACCAGCCAAGGATGCGTCCCGAGCGAGCACGTCGAATTGATGGCGCAGCTGCTGGAGCACCCGGACGGCTCCGATCACGGCGTCCCCCGGATGGTCCCCGAGCGCTGTATCGACGATGAGAGCGATGTCGGAGACGTGCCGCGTGCCCTCGGTTATGGCCTCGCACGCCGCGATGTGCCCGAAGACCGACTCGATCCGCGTGTAGGCGGCGGCGTCCAGTTTGCCACTGGGCGGGAGAAAGTCGCCGACGCCGTTACTGAGGCCGTGGGCGAGGATCTGGGCGCACTCGTAGCTGAGTGCCGAGCGGCATTTGAGTGAGGCCGTGTCGCCCCAGCTACGGTGGAACCTGCCCGTGTGGCTGAGCGCCGGCAGCCCCAGGGACCGCACGAGACGGCCGACATAAGGGAGGTAGTTGTACCCCCAGCCTCCCGTTGGTAGCGCCTCGACCTCGATGTGGCGGACGAACTCGCGCTCAAGGGTCAGGCTAGCCTTGGGACGGCTGTTGAACCACACCCCTGTAGCGGACCCGGCCACGAGGGCTGCGTCGACTTGGCTGGCGTAGCGCCGCATATACCGGTGCGCGACGAGGCGTGCATAACGGTCCCTGTCGTCGGTGCTCGCCGGGTCGAGCCCCTCGGCTCGCATCCCGGCCATTGCCCAGCGCGACGAGCTGGGTTGGTCCCAGCACATGTCGAGGAAGATCCCATCGACGGGGCCATAGAGGCCGAGGACCTCTGCGAGCTGGTCGCCAAGGTAGTCCGCGTAGGGGCTTGACATGTCCAGGATTTGCCAACCGGCTTCATAGGCGCCTACCGCAGGGCGGCGTACCTGGCGGAGGTCCGGACCAAGGGCCAGCCACTCCGGGTGCTCGTTCGCAGCGTACTCGTCGCATTGCACGCTCAAGTAAATCGGCGCCCTGATGCCGGCACCGTGCAGCGCTTCGATCTGGCCGCCGAGCAAGTCGAGACCGGGGACTAGGCCGGGATGTCGCTCCGGACGCTGCGTTGCATAATAGAGCAAGCCGTGGTGGCACTTTGCGAAGACGGT
The DNA here is from genome assembly GCA_027334785.1 of Acidimicrobiaceae bacterium. GTDB lineage: Bacteria > Actinomycetota > Acidimicrobiia > Acidimicrobiales > Palsa-688 > JAJZYO01. The sequence continues at coordinate 5,302 of DAHWQF010000140.1, read as the reverse complement.
GACGCTGTCGACATGAGCGTCGTGGAACGTGCGCGCGAACGCGTCCCCGTCGAAATCCTTGCCCACATCGGGCACCGCCGGTCCGACGTGAAAATCGAGGTGGACAGTCCTGAGCGGGAACTGGGCTCGCCACTTGTGGTTCTCTTGGTTTGCCTTCGTCACGCGATCTACCCCTTCCTGGCTAGTAGGCTAACGCCCTCCAAAGGACGTGAACGCTAGGCCGCGCACTAGGTATTTCTGCAAGAGGATGACGAGCACAACGGTTGGGATGACCGTGAGGACCGCCCCTGCCATCATGTAACTTGTGTAGCTTCCAAATTCGCTCTGGAATTCGGACAAACCAAGTGTTAATGTCGACAGGTTGGTGCTCTGGGTCTCAATGAGCGGCCAGAGGAAGTTAGACCAGTCAGCAACGAAGGTGAACACGCCTAGTACCGCCACAGCCGGTCGGATGAGCGGGACGATGATCTGAAAGAAAGTCCGGAACTCCGAGGCGCCGTCGACGCGCGCCGAGTCGCTCAGTTCCCGGGGCAGTGAACGGAAGAACTGGCGCATGAGGAAGGTCCCGAACGCTGTGAACGAGATCGGGAAGATGAGCCCCCAGTAGGTGTTGTAGAGCCCTAGGTACCGTGAGAGCAGGAACAGGGGGATGATGGTGACGCCGGTCGGCACGAGCAGGGTTGCCACGTACACAAAGAAGAACTTATCCCTGCCGGGGAACCGGAGGCGGCCAAAGGCGTACCCACCCGTCGCTGATGAAACGATGACAACAAGCGCACCCCCAAGCGACATGATCGCGCTGTTGACCATGAAACGCAGGAATGGGAAAAAGCTCCACGCACTTGAGAAGTTGGACCAGGTGAGTGGATAGCCGACAAAGAAGCTGTTGGTTATCGAGTTGTTCTCGGGCTTGAGCGCCGTAGAAAGCATCCAGAGGAAAGGGAACGCACAGATAAAGGCGAAAGCGTAAACGCCCGCATTCGCCGCGACCCTGAGGACCATGCGCGAGGAGATTCGCGGGGTCATGGGACGCGCCCTTGTCGCCGTAGCATCCCACGACCGCTTCGTCTTCTCACGACCCATCGGCCCGTCGTTGTCTGCCAGCGGCTCAGCCTTGGCATTCGCCACATCGCCTGCCCCCTAGTGCTCATAGTAGACCCAGTGGCGCTGGAGCCTGTAGAAGGTACCGGTCACGATGAGGATAAGTATGAACAATAACCAAGCAATCGCCGAGGCGTACCCTAGCCGGAAATACTTGAAGGCTTGGTCGTAGATCTCAAGGACGAGGGTCGTCGAGGAATTTCCTGGCCCGCCACCCGTTAGGATGTAGGCGCGGGTAAAGATCTGAAACGAGGTGATAAGTGTGAGAAGGGTTCCGAAAAAGAGGAAGGGGGACAGCATCGGGACTGTGACATGGAAGAACTGGCGGACCCGCCCGGCGCCGTCGAGGGACGTTGCCTCGTAGAGGTCCTCAGGGATGTTGGTCATCCCGGCGATGTAGAGGATCATGTTGTAGCCGAAGCCGAGCCACAGCGACATGATGATAATGGAGGGCATGGCGAGGCCGGATGACCCCAGCCAGTTGAGCTGGCCGACACCGAACACGCCGAGGACCGCGTTGATGATACCTCCTTGGCCGAACATCAACCCCCAGACGAGCGAACTCGCGACGACAGGCGTTACGACGGGCAAGAAGAAGACTACTCGCAGAAAGCCCTTGCCCTTTATGGTCTTGTTGCGTGGGCCGAGGAGCGACGCCAGCCCAAGTGAGACTACGAGGTTTAGTGGGACGTAGGCTGCGACGAAGTACAAGACGTTAATGACGACTTGCCAAAACCCAAAGCTGCTTACGGCGACAGAGTAGTTGTGGAAGCCGACGAGGGTATGTTGCCCACCGGTGAGCGGCCAGTTGAAGAAGGAAAGGTAGAGCGAGAAGACAACCGGGATGAGCGTGAAAAGTATGAAGCCCGTCAAGTTGAACGAGAGGAAACCGTAGGCGGCTCTCGCTTCACGGCGCGCGAGGGTCACCCGAGGGCCCTTGCGGCGGGGAGGCACCTCTGGCAAGGGAGGCGACTGTGGCCGCTCCCCTGCCGACCTCCTAGGGGCTTTACCCGTGTGCGCCCCAACTAAAGCCATTCCCGCTCCTCCTTGCCGGGTCGGCCAAAGTGGCCCCGGATCGCCAGAGTTCAGGGGCAGCTAGCGGTGGAGGTGGCTCAACGGCCCCTCTCACCGCTGGCTGCCGGAGTGACCTGTTATGCACCGTTGCCGCGGGCAGTAGCGGCTAGTGGACTTCCCTGCAAGTCCTAGCCGCCGAGGAGCGGGGCGACATTGCCGGGCGACACTGCGGCACCGGCACCCGACTCGGCCTGCACATCCTTAGCAAATTGCGCCGCAGTGATCGAGCCCGATAGCACGAGTGGAGTGTACTTCGACAGCGCGGTCTGGAAGGCCGTCCAGTTGGTCGTGACCTCCATCGGTTGTGCTGTTTTTAGTGCGGCGTACATGACCGGTCCTGCGCCCTCACCTGCGTAGTGGGTCCAGCTTGGGTCGGCCGCGACGCGCGCGGGGAAGGCCCGACCGACGCTCGCGGCATAGTTCTCTGCAGTGCTGCCTAGCATGACTGTGAGCGCCTTGAACGCGGCCTCGGGGTTTTTCGCGTCCTTGGTGATCCCAAAGCCCGAGCCCTCGTTGTAGGTGTGCTCGCCATGGGGACCTGAGGGGAACTCCACCCAACCTACCTGGAAGTTTGACTGCGCCTTTAGCGGCTCCAGGCCCCATGGGCCGTTCGGTTCCATGGCGACCTTGCCGCTCGCGAACTCAGTAGTCGCCCAGTTGGGCGCCGTCGAGTAGGTGGGCGCGACGTGGTACTTGTATGAAAGTGCAGCCCACTGTTGGATCCCGGTAATGAAAGCCGAGTTGACAACGTTGAATGTCCCGTGTTGAAGGTACGCATCGGGAACGCCCGAGATGTCATAGTTCATTTCGAGGGGAGACTGGCCTGGCAACCAACCGTAGTCCCCGCCGCCAGTTAGCCGTTTCGCGTCGGCTAGGAACTGGGCCCAGGTCCAGCCGTCCTTGGGGAGCGCGACGTGCTTCTGCTCGAAGAGGGTTTTGTTGTAGGCGATGACGACTGGGCCAAAATCGTAAGGCAACGCTAGGAGCTTGCCGTTGACCGACAGCTCCTTGATCATCGTTGGTGTGAAGCCCGCGAGGCTGTAGTGGTTTTGCTTGATGAGGGTGTTGAGGGGAAGAAAGAAGCTCCCGTCGGACCCGACATAGCCAAACTGAAGGCCGGCGAGGTCCGGCAGGTCGTGCGAGGACGCCTCAAGTGGGAGCTTTTGCCAGTAATCTGTCCAGCTCGTAGTGGTCAAAGACACTCGGAGGTTCGGATAGGTCTTAGGTACGAGGGACGCTACGTGCGTCCATGTGTGCACCCCTGTCGGGCTGCCGACCCAGAAGAACCACGACAGGTTCCCGGACGGCGAGCTGGTCGAATGTGTCGCGTGCGCCTGATGGCCGGAGCGCCCCGCTGCGAACGAGGTCCCCGTACCGGCACCGAGGGCAACGAGGGCGCTGGCGGAAACCGCCGCGCCGACCCTGAGCATTAGTTTCGCCTTGACCTGACTGTTTGGTTTCACGAGCCCTCCTCGTGTCATGAGCCCCCTTGTTGCCGTGGGCCCGGCGTCATTGCCTCCGGCTCACCGGGGGCCGTTGCCGTCGGGACATCGGATGAGTTGGTATGCTAACGGGGAGGCTTGCGGCTGTCAAGGCGGTTCACGGGGTTTGTGATCGTTTTCTCGGTGAGAGTGGTCGGATGTCTTAGAAGGGCAATGATCGGATGTGTTGGTTCGGAGCGTTCGGCGCGAGCCCACAGCGCCGAGCGACTTGGGCGGCGGCGCGGTAACGCGAGCTCCTCGGAGCGGTAACGCGAGCTCCTGGGAGCGGTAACGCGAGCTCCTGGCGGTGACCGGCACGGGGGTGCGGCTCAGCTCCGTCGGGCAGCTCAAGGAGAAGGCCATCGTGGGACCAATGCCCCAGTCATCCGAGACGGGGGTCGATGGCAAGCTGGCATAATCATGGCATGGCAGGCACCGTGGACGACACCGCAGACCTCGCCGACCGCCTCCGGACTGCCCTCACCGCTCGGGACCTCGATGCCTTCGGCAGGCTCCTCAGCGACGACGTCCGATGGGGCTCCGACGATCACCCACGTGCGTGCCGCAACCGATCTGACGTGCTCGCGACCTTCGCTCGCCTCATCAGTGAAGGTGCCGAGGGCGCCATCACCGAGCTTGCCGTAGGGACCGAGGGCATCCTCTGTGGGCTGACTGTGGCGTGGCCGACGTCAGCCCAGCACCCCGACGACCGGGAACTCTTCCACGTGTACCTGGTACGTGACGGCCAGATCGTCGAGATCCAGCGGTACGACGACCGCTCATCAGCCGCCGCAGCCGCCGGGGTGCCCGAGGTCGACCGTTGACCTTGAGGACCCTGCATTACCTTCGCCTTCTCTGGTAGTGCACCGCTGCGAGAGCCTCCACAACTGGGAGCAGGAATGGTGGATCTCAACTTGTGCTGTCGCTATGCCCGGCCCAACCCCGCCGACGGCCACGGATTGGTCGGCGGCGGGGGCGGGTAGCCACAACCGCCACGGATGGCCCTGTAGCGCCTGGCAACAGCTACCACCCTCGCTCGCAAGCTCGCTCGGCTGGTGACGCTGAGGCGGCCACGCGTTTTCTAACATCGCCCGGGCCTGGACGCCTGGTAAAGCTCCGCGGTATGTTTCTCACTGCTAGCAAGCCGCTAGCCGCACACTTGTAATTTCCAGAGCGGAAAAGGGTAGCTAGGCCCTGACCACTCTGAGCATAGGACTAACCGCGAATAGCGGCGGGCCGGGGCGGTAGCACCGCTAAGAGTAGTAGGCCACTCACTGAAGGTGCTGAAAGAGCGTGACGCTACGGAGATACGTTTTTGACTGACGCGCCTGGGTAAAGAACTCCCTTTAGTACCGCGGAATTGAGGCGGGGAGGGAGAGATGATGATCAGGCGGCGGCAGCTTAGGCGCGCGAGTTCCATGGGGACTGTGCTTGGTGTCTTTTGCATGCTGAGCGGTCTGGCCCTTGTCGTATTTGGTGGGGGGCAGGCTTCTGCAAGTACAGCGGCTGTCGACTGCCAGGCGGCTTTCGGCGGGGATTACCTCGCTTCGGTCCATGGTGATACCGCGACAGTAAACCTGGGGGCCGACTGCCAAAACGCACCCTACTCCTGCTTGTTTATGCCGCCACCAACAACGTGGTCGAGG
>DAHWQF010000013.1 GCA_027334785.1 Acidimicrobiaceae bacterium | reverse complement strand
GCAGCGGGGCACTCCCGGCCGACCCTCGCCGGCGCTGGCGGGTCTTCTTCGTGGACGAAGCCGACGACGTCGCGGCGGACACGGCCGCCCCGTGGGGGACTGCCGACAACTACCACCCCGCCCATCCTTTCCCCGCCGTCAACGAGGTCGTGGCCTCTGTTTCCGGGGGGCCAGGCAGCACTTAGGTACTACGCGGCGACATGCCAAACAGCCAGCTCTGCCAGGGAGTATGTGGGCTCGTTACCTGCTAGCCCGGAAAGTCCCGCTAGGGTCCTTTGATGCGAGCTTGGGCGACTACTGGCAAAGGGTTTTGGCCGTGAGACAAGCAGTGGTGGCCCTTCCTCGAGCGGGCACGGGGTCAGTCTGCTGGGTGGTTCAGGGTGCCAGGGTGGTTCAGGGTGCCGGTGCGACCTCGCAGGCGTGAATCTCTTTCAGGGAGGTGAGGATGCGCTCGGTGTCCTCGCGTGCAGTCTCGCCGTCCACGCCGAAGTGCTCGACCCGTCAGTCAGGAGCGGCCAGAGGACTGCCCCGCTCGAGGTGGTCCCGGAGCCTCAGCAGGTACCCGAGCCCAGGTGCGCTCGGGCCAGGGCCTGGGCCCACTCGGCTAGACGGGCCAGGTGGTCGTTGCCCGAGCGGACCCGCAGCTGGCCGGGGACTTCTTCGTGCTCGTCGAGGGCCACGGCGGTGTGGGAGCCCTTGTGGGGGTCGACCCCGATCGTCACTGTCATAAGAAGGTCCTTGGCCCATTGGGGAAGTTGGTACCCGGTGGGCACGTCTGATTACGGGACATGGCGCACGCGCCTCTTATCAACCACGCCGGGGCGAGGCCCGATGTGAGAAGGCAACTCGTTCGGAAGCCAAGCCAAGCGGCCGGCAGACGGTTAGTGAGCCAGTTCATCGGACCTTTCGACGTTAGGGCTCAGCCGGAGCGCGATAAGGGGTGTCCTGGATATCGATGTGTCCGCCAAAGTCGTCGTAGACACTGTTCTCTGGAGCGTCACCGACGTGGTGTGTGAGACGCCCCCTGTGAAGCGGGTGTCTGCTCAAATGGGTTGCAGGAAGCGACGAGCGGGGTGTCCTGACGTTGGCTACATGTCACCGACGCTGATGGGTTCATGTACTGCCCCACCACGGCGACCAACTTCCCGTCGAAGCGCTTGTCGTTCGAGAGCTTGAAGTCTCGATCGGGTGGGTCTTCAGGCCTCTCGCGTGCCAGGCCCGCTGCACCGTTGCTGGCGAGACGCCCACTTTCTTGGCCATGGTCCGGCAACTGCAATGCGTCTCGCCCTCGGGCTTGGCGTGCTGGGCTAAGGTGACGATCTCTCGATCTTTTCCTGAGCGATCGTGGGCTTGCGGCCTCGGCCCTTTCGCGCCTCGCCGAACTTGGCCAGGCCCTCTGCCTCGAAACGAGAGTGCCACTCGCGAACGGTCGAGACCGAGACCCCAACTTCCCTGGCTGTCCGCGCGTTCGCCGCCCCGTCTGCCCCTGCCAGAAGCACCCGCGCCCTCAGTACGTCCCGGTGGGCGGCAGTAGTGGACTTGGCGACCGACTAGACAGTCGCCTCCTGGGCCTCAGTCATCTCCAGCCGAGCAGCTGCGTGGCTCATGGGTATTTACCAAAAAGCGCAAGTTAATGGCGCGACACGACGGTAGGCAGCAGGTCGGTTGGAATGGGTGTTGCGTCACCCTCAGTCAAGAACGCTCGATACCACTTGGTGTGGCGTCCACACCTCAGCTGTCGTTCGCGGAACTGCGCCCCATTTGTCAGCGGCGGTTGCGGCCCCTGTGTGTAGGAAACGTCGACTATGGTGCTTGACATGACCATGTACTACGAGGCGCCGAGCCTCACGCTCCTAGGTACGGTGGCCGAGCTCACAGCTACCAACAAGATTGGTGGTTTGTCCGATGGGCTCAGCGCGAACCAGCATTACTCTTGTGAGTCCGGTGCTAGCAATACTTGCGGCAACGACCACCGCGAGCCCTAAAACCACGACTAGCCTTGCTGCAAACGCTCGAGGCGGACCTGCCAGGATTGGTCGGTTTGGGCACGTAGCTGCTCAAGCTGAGGTAAGTCTGGTTCGCGAAGCACTTGATAGTCATGGTTGACGGTGTTGTGTGACTGGCGATGACCTCCTACCTGTGTCGGCGCTGCTTCGTCCTGACCAGCTTGAGGTTGCAGCTGGCTTCATGGTTGCGGAGGTAGCCAGCGCCGCCGAGCCTCTTCAGGGGCGAGGTAGTCACCCGTTGGGTGCCCGGCAGACTTTGGAGCAGATCATACTGTCGGCAGTACAACGACCGCCTTGCGTGGTTGATTTTTCAGGTGGCCGGGATTCCTCGGTAATTTTGGCGTTAGCCACTCACGTCGCCCGCCAACAAGGCCTACCCCCGCCGGTCCCGTTTACACGGCGCTACCCGCTTGAGCCTATGGCCGAGGAGTCCAGTTGGCAGGAGACGGTGATCAAGCACCTGCGGTTAGGGGATTGGGAGCGAGCCGAGTTGACTGACGAGCTCGACTTGATCGGTGGGCGCGCGCAGCAGGCCCTTCGCCGCTACGGGTTGTTGTTGCCTGCGCCTATGTACCACTGGACACTCTCCTTCGATATGGCCAGGGGAGGTTCTCACCTCACTGGCGAGGGAGGGGACGAGATGTTCGGGCTGTACCGAGCGAGAACGGCTCTGGCTTCGCTCGGCTCACCGAAGCGGCTCCTGCACCTAGGCCCGATTGCCTCCTTCCTATCCGATGTAGCCCCACGCTCGGCTCGCACCTGGTGGTTGCGCCGGGGCTACCTCTCGACGTCGCCGCTCCCTTCGCGGCCATGGATGAGGCCCGAGGCTTTTCGACGTCTTTGCGACCGCTATGCCGTCCAGGAGGGCGGTGAACCCTTTTCCTGGAAGCGCGGTCTCTTTTGGCAACTCAGTCATCGGTACCTTGCTGCCATAAAGCAAAACGGCAAGGTCATCGCGGCCGACTACGGCGCCCTGCATTCAGATCCCTTCCTCGAAGCTAGTTTTGTCTCTGCATTCAGCCGTTCTGCGGGTATTTTTGGCTTCCGTGATAGGGCCGAGGCCATGACCTTCCTAGCTGGCGATCTCTTGCCGGCGGGCGTGCTCCGCCGGACGACAAAGGGAGGGTTCAATCGCGCCTACTTCACCGACGTTTCGCGTGCATACGTGGAGACCTGGGACGGTGACGGCATCGACTCGCGACTGGTCGATCCTGAGGCCCTGAAGCGGGAATGGACGAAGCCGGTCCCCTCGGCGCTCAGCACGGCCCTGTTGCAGGCCGTCTGGATGGCCCAGCACGACGTGCCCATTGCCGGCATGGACGAGAGCGAGGCCACTTTGCAGGTAACGACGCCGCGATCGCCTCGTGCCTAAGGGACCCCGCAGACACTCGCTGGGAGATGGGCTTTGAATAACGAGGACTACGCCATGTACGGCTGGCGGGTGCGTGCCGACACCACCTTGGAGCCATTGGCGGTTGCCGATAGCGCTGCCGAGCCAGACCTCATCGTCTCGGCCCGCGGGGTCGGCCCGGTGGCGGCAGGGCGACCAGTTGGGACCGTCTTGGCCGAGTTCCCCCACTGTGAAACGTGCACCAAGACCTACTGGCTGGTAGCCGACGACGCCGGCTTCCTGCTCCGTTTTCCCGGTGAAGTCGAGTACCGGATAGGCCACGACATGAAGCATGTGAACTGGAGACGTTCCCCAGGAGTCTCTCTCGGGCACGCGCGCGAGCTCTTTCGAGGCCACGCGATGGCGCTGTTGCTCGGCCTCGCCGGATTCGCAGTGTTCCACTCTTCGGGCGTGTTGTTGCCAGACCCATCGCGCAGGGGCTCTGGGCGGGCCGTGGCGTTCATGGGGGGTGCCGGCGCCGGTAAGTCGACCTTCGCGGCCTTGTCCGTTGCCGCTGGGGCGACGTTCCTGACCGACGACCTCCTCTGCGTCGTGCCCGCCGGCGACGGCGTCTGGGTAAGGGGCGGGTGTGCTGAGCTCCGGCTCAGGAGGACTGCCAGCAAGGTGGCAGAACTGTTCGATGGGGTGCCGAGCCGCACTACTTTAGACAACCGCCTTGCATTGACCTTGGGTGCGGGGGGCCTCGCCCATGAGCGCCTGGGTCTGCTCGTGTTCCCAGAGTTGAGCAATGAAGCCAAGCAGGTGACTGTTAGCCCACTCAGACCCAAGGAGGCCGCGGTCCGGCTCGCTGGCTCACCCCGTATGGCTGGCTGGTTGCTCAGGCGCGTGCTGGAAGTCCAGCTGAGCTCCCTGGCAAGGATCGCTAACGAGGTGCCGGCCGTGCGTTTCCAATTGCCGTGGTCTGATACCTCTGGGGCCGAGCACGCCGAAGCTTTGGTGCGGCAAGTCGAAGAGGCGATGTGGAGCTATGGTCTTCCTGCATGAGACCGATGCTTGCTCCAAGGTGTGGGGTGTCCCTACGAAGCCATGAAAGCGACGCTACGGGCGAGCTCAAAAGCGCTCACCCCTTCGGTGATTGAGCTTTTCGGCGGCACGATGACCTCTGTGGCTCCCAACGAGGACGTCCTTTCCCTAGTGATGCACCACGCCGAGGAGCGCCCGGAGGCGCTCGCAGTGAAAGACGACCTTGAGGCGCTAAACTACGGCGACCTCGCCCGCAGGGCGGCCCAAGTGGCTGGTGGGCTTGCGGCTGCTGGCGCCGCCCCCGGAGACCGGGTTGCGGTCCTGTTGGACAACTCGGCGGCCTGGGTCACCGTGGCCTTGGGCTGCCTTTGGCTCGGTGCGGCGTTTGTGCCCTTCCGAGCGGGGGACCCGCCAGCGAGGCTCGGCAGGCTGCTCGACAACTGCTCTCCGCGTGCCATCGTTACCAAGGGTGCCGATGAGCTGGCAACAGGGTACTCCTCGTCGCGCGAGGCCGTCGCGCACGTAAACCTGGGCGCGCTCCTCGGTCGTGCAGGCCCGGTGCCCGAGATGTGCGAGGACCCAGGGGCGGACGCCTACGTCATCTACACGTCGGGGACGACGGGGGGGCCAAAGGGCGTACGCATAAGCAGGCGCGCCTTTGCTCACTCGGTGGTCACCACGTCGCGCCTGGTCGGCTACGACGCCACGGCACGTTCTTTGTGCGTCTCGGCATTTTACTTCGACGGCTCCTATGGCATTGTGTTCCCAACACTGGTGGCAGGCGGGCGCCTCATCATCCCAAGGCGCGAAGAGCTGGCCTTTTTGAAGCGTTTCTACAGTTCTGTCCGTGACGAGGAAATCACCCACACGAGCTTTTCTCCTACCTACCTACGCCTGGTCCTGTCAACCCCGCGGGCGTCGGGCCTCGCCGGCACCGCGCTGGGGTCGCTTTGCTTGGGGGGGGAGCAATGCATGGCGGCAGATGTGGCCAAGATAAAGGAATTGTTACCCGGGCTCAGGGTCTTCAACCGCTATGGGCCTACGGAGGCGACGGTCGCCGTAACTAGTTATGAAGTGAGCGGGGACGACTTGCGCTCGGGCAGGGTTCCTATAGGGGTGCCACACCCTGGCACGAGCTTTTGGCTCTTGAAGGACGACGGCTCGATCGAGGGGACGCCAGGACGGGTCGGGGAGCTGTACATAGGCGGGTCCCAATTGATGGAGGGCTATTGGGGCGACGATGCGCTGTCCCGGTCCGTCCTCGTGCGCGGCGTCGACCCCGATGGCCCTGCCTACAAGACGGGTGACCTCGCCTACCGTGACGAACAAGGCCGTTATTTCTTTGTCGGCCGCTGCGACGACGTCGTGAAACGTCGAAGCCTTCGGATATCGCTCGAGGAACTCTCCGGTGCGCTGCGCGGTGCCGACGGCGTGAGAGGAGCGGTTTGCATAGCCGCAGACATTCGTGGTGAGCTCGGCATAATCGCGTTCGTTGAAGCGGACGCGGGCGTCACGGCGGCAGGGCTCTTGTCGGAGACGAGCTCGCACATACCCGAGCGGATGCAGCCCGACGAGGTGCACGTGGTCGAGGTGCTACCGATGAGCCCGAGGGGGAAGGTGGACCGCGAGGAGCTACTGGCGAGCGTCGGGAGGGTCCCTTGGCGTCAAACAGGGACCTGAGAAACGGGGCCTCGGGTGGCGTTGGCGCCGGCGGGTGGGCCGAAATTGGAAAGCAGGTACTCTGTGAGGAGGGGCAGGACGGCTCGGCGGGCCGTCTGGGTGAAAAGCGAGTGGTCGGCATCCGGGACGAGCTCCAGCCGACAGGCAGTAGTTCCTTGCAGCCGCGTGAGCGTCTTGGCTTCTGAGCGGAGCAGTATCGCCCACTCCGGGGGGCCGCACACCACCAGCCCACGCCCACCCTGGCTCGAAAAGCGTTCGAGTGAGCGCAGGGGCCGACCAGCCAGGCCCAAGCACCTTACGGGCCACCAGTTGGCGCCGTAGTCCCCACCTCCTGGCGCCGGTCGTGGGCGGGGCAGGCGACGAGCAGCTCCTGCCATCAACTTCCCGAGAGGCTTCACGGGGAGGCTAGGGTTCACCACGAGGGCGCCTCGTGCGCCGACGACCGGTGCCGCCAGCGCGGCGTGGTAGCCTCCCGAGCATAAGCCCATCAGGACGACGCCGGCGGGGTACTCGGCCGAAACTGCCTCCACGACCTCTTTGATATCGCCAAGGGCCTCGGACGGGTAGACGTCACCCGGCGCGCGGCCCGGGCGTGCTGGGGTGTCGCCGAGCCCGCTCAAGTCGGTCCTCAGTACGGGCACGCCGAGGTTGGCCCATTCCCTGGAGACCTCCACCCACAGTCGTCCCGGCCCAAGGTGGTCCCCAAAGCCGGCGCTCAAAATGACGACGGCGGGGCCATCGGTTGGCCGGGCAGGCCGAGCCAGGATCCCGAAGAGCCGATCGGGCCCTACCCGCCAGACCTCTTCTGAGATGCCGTCTGGGACGGGGCGGATGCTGCGATCTTGCGCCTGGGCGCCGAGGTTCGCCCACTGCCGGCCCGCGTGCTTGTCCAGCCAGGTCGCGATGGCCGCCAAGGGCGCGTCCCGGATCCGCAGTGGCCCGGCACCTTCGTTTTCAAAGGCGGCTGCTCGGCCGGGGCCCTCTCCCTGCGCGAAGTCGACGTTGGGTGCGGACGACCCCTTGGGAGGCTGGCGCACGTCGGTCGCCCCGGTCGTGGCCAGCACCAGCACTTGACGCGCGAGGGCACCTATGTTGGGGCCTACCTCCAGGTGGGCGAGCTCGCGCGCCGTCCTGGCGTCATATGTTGCCCCGAGGATTTCGACCGAGCCATCGCGCGCCGCGCTCGAGCCGTGAGGGTCGAGGCCGAGCATGTCCATATAGAGCGCCCTGAGCATCGCTTGCTCGCGGAGGTGGGAGCGACCGCTGGCACAGGGATCCCACAGGACGAGCGCGTCCAGGGCGAGCTCGTTTGCCACGGACGCCGCGAGGGTGGCCCCGAGGCGGAAGCCGACAGCGGAAATCTCGTGGGCGCCGCCGTCGCGCAAGAAGCCTGCGGCGACGGCGAGCGAGCTTTGCCAAGCCTCGAGCGTGGCTGAGCCCGGTTCGTGCCCCCAGGAGTTGCCCATTCCCTGGTAGTCCACTTGGAGCGCTAGGAAGCCGGACTCGGCGAGCCTGCGGCCCAGCTCCCGGAAAGCCAGCCTCCCATAGGGGGCGTCCTGTCCCATCCCGGTGCACAACAAGACGCCGCCGCGGGTTGCCGTCCCCTCTGGGGTAAAGAGGCGCGCGAACAGAGGGCTTTTTGGTAAGCCGACCCAGCCGATTTGGACGGTCAAAATCCACCGTCGAATGGGGACTGCAGCTCGGTAACGGCGGCTTTGATCCGGGCGATGGAGGAGAACGTCTCCCGGCGGAGCAGCTCGTCTGGGAACTCCACGCCGAAGGCCTCTTCGAGGGCCAACATGACACCGACGGTCGCGTACGAGCTCATGCCTGAAGCGTAGAGGTCAGTGCTCTCCGCCAGCGTCGAGACATCGACTGACAGGCGTGCCTGCGCCGCCAAAATGCACCGGACCACGTCTTCCATTACCTATATATCGGCACTGCACCGCCGACGCGTTAGGAAGGAAGGAGCCGTCACGGCCTGCCTCCCTCGGCTGCTGGCTCTGGACAACCGATGCTCTCGCTGCTTTAGGACCCGCAGTAATTCATGTAGTCGTGCTTCGTGCTCTTCTTGCTGTACGTCGGCGGGGGTGGCGAGGTGGGCCAGCTGAAACCAAACCCGCCCAACGTGAGGTCTCGGAAAGAGCCCATGGACTTGATGGAGGGCGGGGTGTACGACAGAGCTTCACCGGGCGCGTCGGTTATAGATGCCATATCTCGAGAAGTTAGCTGCCCGAAGGTGGCTCCTCCACGTAGGAGCCAGCCATTTCTTGTTTCATTGGTGCATGTGAGGCAGAGGGTGGTTGGTGGCCCACGGGTGGTGCGGATGTCGAGTTGTCGTGTAGCCAGGCTGCTTGCAACAGCGCTGTGGAGGGCGCGCTCCGCTGGTCGCTGAGCCAATGCTCTCTCAACTTCTGAGGGTCCACGAGGCCCTTGTCGAGGCCCTCTCCCGACCACTGGGCGGCGAAACTGACGGAGGCCTCGGACAGGATCTGGGCAGTGAAGGAAGCTTTGGACCTCCGGGCCAGCACGGCGGGGGGGAGCACCCCCCCGAAGAGGAGCCGCACCATGTCGGCCCGGTAGCCGAGGCCGGGGATGCCGCCCTTGGCGGCTATGGCGTCCATAACTGGGTCCGCGGCCAGCGGGCTGAAGAGCTGGACATCGAGGGACGCGCCCAGGACCTCGAGGGAGGCCAAGGAGGTCGTCCGGTACCGGCTCCGCTTGGCCAGACGAAGCTTCCGGTCGAAACCGAACGGGTAGGCCGCGCTTTCAGCCGCGGTCGCGGCGCGCGCGGCTGCATAGCCTTCCTCGGTCAACCACGGGAGCTCCTCGTGGAAGCGGAGCCGGTACGCGACGGCCCGCAGCGCTTTGGGCGCGAGCGCGAAGCCTAGCGTCACGAGGAGGTCGGTAGCGCCGGCGCGTTGTTGGCGGACGACCAGGCGTTCGGCGCGCGCGGACGCGCTCAACTGTGCGACCTCGTCACCTCCGAAACCGGTGACGAGGCTGCCCCCGCGTGCTCGTCGCAGGATCGGGTAGTGCATGTAGAGGTTAGGCGGCCAAAGGAGCCCGTGGCGCTTTAGCACCACCTGCGCGACCGGGCCAACGGCGTCCAGCTCGCCCTGGCGCACTTCTATGCGGACCCAGTCGTCAAGGCCGAGCTCGCGCACGACCGTCGTTTGCCACTCACTTTCTTCGGCAGCGCTGTCGCCAGGGAAGAGCATGGTGACCGGTATGGGGGCTGGGAGGCCCTTCTCCCGGCTCAGCTTGGCCGCCAGGGCCAAGAGGCCCGAGGAATCACGGCCGCCCGAGAAGCTGACCAGGCAGGGCGGGCGCGCGAGCGCTGCCGAAAGTTCGTCTTCCAAGGCTGCCACAGGGCTCACCGTTGGGTGAGTTGGCCCCCACGCCTGGCGGGGGGGGTCGAACCCAAGCGGGGTCCCGACGGCCAGTTCGAGTGGCCTGAGGGCTGGACCAGGGAGGGAGGAGCTCTCTGGCGGGGGCACCTGGGGCACCGCCGCCTGGGGCACCGCCGCCTGGCTCTGCTTCATCCCCCGTTTAGCCCTGTTCGTCGAGCATGTCGCGCTCTCGGAGGGACCCCACGAAGCTCGCAACGTCGTTCGTGGCGGTCTCCGCGTCGATGCCGTAGCGCTCCTGCAGCAGTTGTTCCATGTCGCCTACGCTCGCCCCGGCGCTGAGCGCGGTCCACAGCTTCGCCGCCGACTCGTTGAGGCTCAAGTACTGAGACGACCTGGTATCGAGGATGACAACCTCGTCTTGGACTTCCACCCACACGAGCTCTGGGCCTCTTAACTTCATGTCCCTCCACCTTTTAGCGGGTCGCGTTGGCAATCAAGCTTGTTGATCGGCCGCTTTCGCAAGCCGCTTAGATCTTCGCGCGGGACTAGGATTTAAACACGCGGGTAGAAGTTGTTCTGCGCCAGGGCAGTTGTCTGGGCCTTCTTGGCGAGGGCTTCCCAGAGCGCGGTGTCATCCGTTTTCTTTCGCTCGCATCCTGTCACTCGCTGGCTGCGACCGGGCGGCCCCCATCCAAGTACGCCTCTGCCTGTAGCGTGAAGAGTTCGGCGTAGAGCCCGCCGAGGGACATGAGCTCGTCGTGGGTGCCGCCTTCTACTACTCGTCCCCCAGACAGCACGTAGATGCGGTCGGCGCTCCGGACGCTCGAGAACCGGTGAGAAATGAAAAGGGTCGTACGGCCCCGGAAGAGAGTCTTTATGTTGGCGAAGAGCTCTGCTTCGGCGCGGGGGTCCAAGGCGGCAGTCGGCTCGTCCAAGATGATGAAGGGAGCGTCACGGAAAAAGGCGCGAGCGAGCGCGACGCGCTGCCACTGGCCGCCGGATATATCGACGCCCCCGAGGAATTCTGGGCCAAGTAGGGAGTCGTAGCCTTGTGGCAGGGATGAGAACAGCTCGCTGAGCCCGGCGCGGCCCCCCGCTTCCTCGATCCCCGCTATGTCCCCGAAGCGCTCCCAGCGACCAGCGCCGATGTTCTCTTTGGCGGACAGGAGGTAGCGGACGTAGTCCTGGAAGAGCACGGTCACCTTTTCGCGCCAGAGGTGGGGGTCGAAGGTAGCGGTGTCTTGCCCGTCCCATAGCACCCTCCCGCCTCCTGGCCTGTAGAGGCCTGCGAGGACCTTGGCCAGTGTGGTCTTGCCCGAGCCGTTCTCGCCGACGAGCGCTATGACCTCTCCCTCATGGATCTCCACGCTGGCACCGCGGAGGCTCGGGGCGTTGTTGCTCGGGTACGTGAAGTAGACGTCGTCCGCTCGCAGCGAGCGGAAGCGCTCGGGTGGCGCACCTCCGCCACCGTGGCTGTGGGCGACCATCCTCGGCATCGAGGCTACGAAGGAGTTGAAGTCCCCGATGAAGAGCGAGCTGTCGAAGAGCTGGGCCGCCCCGCTCGCGACGCTTTGGAGCTGGCCCCCGAGGAGGAGGAGCGCGCCCGCGGCAGCGCCGGCGCCAGCGACGGAAATACGATGGGAAGATACGAGCCACACCAAGAAGGCCACAGCCCCGGCCGTTAGGGCCGACATTAGCGCACTGCCGCCGATCCCGAGCTTGACCCTCGTGCGCATGATCTCGCGGAGCTGGCCGATCCTCCAGTCGTAGAGGTCGTCCCAGCGGCTCCTGAAGAAGCCGCCGAGGTCGAAGCTGCGCACCTCCTTGGCCTCTTCTTTCCTCGTGAGGACCATCTGAAGGTAATAGCGCCGCCTGTCTTTCTCCGTCATCTCTACGTGGCGCTTGTAGGAGACCCTGCTTGCGCGGGTGGCGGCGAACCAGACCGGCACGTACGCCGAGACGATCAGCAGAAGGAAGAGCGGTTGGATGAAGAGGAGGGCTGCCCCGACGCCAGCTGCGGAGAGCAGGCCTCTCGCCACGCTCACGAGACCCGTTACCATCTGCAGTGGCCGGCTCGAGCCGTGCATCTGGGCGCGCTGCAGGCGGTCGTGGAAGCTCGGGGTCTCGAAAGCGAGCAGGTCAGCGGCTACTGCTACGTCCAGGACCTTGCTCGTGGCGTGCTTGGTTACGAGCTCGCCGAGGACCCGCTGCAGCTCACTGCTGGCGGTCGAGGTCAACGAGCCAAACGCCAGTGCGACCGTCATGACCACGAGGGGGACCGCGACGCCGCTCGCGGTCCCGCCTTGGCCAACCTGGAGGAACGCCGATAACAGTCTCCGGGCTACCAGGACCTCGACGGCCAAGGCCAGGCTCGACACCACTTGCAAGGCCAGCGTAAGTACGAGCTCGCGCCGCGCCGCCGACCAGACCAGCCTGACCGCCTGGGCGACTAGCCGCGGGAACTCCCTCGTCCGGCGGTTGCCGACCGGCACGAGCACCTCGTCGATGTGGAAACGCTTGGTCGGCTCCTCGGCAGCGTCGCCCGCGACGTTGTCACGATTCCTGCGACTGGCCAGCGCCTCCTTGGCTTTCGGGGGGCCGATGGGTTTGGTAGGAACTTGCACGGTAGCTGTCTCCTGGGTACTACTTACATGTTGCCCTCTAGGACCATGGGCCGGTGGGCGTATTCGAACAATCTGCCAGAAGCCGCGTCTGGAGGGTACTGATAGTGGTAAAGCAGCTGTGTTGCGTGGTCGCGCCTTCGCGTGGGGCGGCGCGCGTGCTCGGCAGGCTGGCCAAGCTCGGCAAGATGCTCCTACAGCCTCTTGCCCAGGTCGGGGAGTAAGGGTTGCCGCCACGGCACCTTGGTGTTCCTCTATTATTGGCGCCACATTGGCGAACTCGGTCAGGCCTTCGAACTGGCTGGGTAGCACGCCCGAGTTCCTTCCAGCCTGACAGACGACTACTTCTGGGTCGCGCTCAGGGGGCCGGGTGACCCCCCAATGAATGGGGGTCCGCGAGGACGACCCCGTAGACCTCTTACCTGTCCAGGCGCGTTAGGACTCTGAGCGGAACAGGCCTTGGAGCAGCTCGGATGGTGGTCCGGCGAGCTTCACCCGACCCAGGGCGTCGGAGCGCCCTGACCGCAGTTGTTCAGCCACGGCTGCAGTCTGTGCCTCGTCCATGACCAGACCGGAGATGCCCCGCCGTGAGGGCGAGGCTAGCTCGGTTACCCAGCGCGAGAGCAAGGCTCCCGCGTCTTCCCCGGGGAACCGTTGGCTCAAGATCTTGTCGATCGAGGCCCGGTCGGGTAGGTTGAGCAGCAAGGCTAGGAACAGGCGGTGTTCGGCGTCGGTCAACAACTGCCGGCGGGTCGAGATCGACACGTTCCGTCGCTCGTCTTCGAAGGACGCGAGCAGCGGCGCCGTTATATCCCCGTGGCGCCGCGTCAGCGCCTGGAGGAGGCGTTGGAGCCGGTCGCCCCGGTCCACGTGGGCGAACCACCTCCTGGCCAAAAGGTACCCGACCCACAGGTCCTCGTCGTTTATAAGTTCGCAGGCGGTCTCCGCGCCGAGGTCGGGGTCGAGGTCGGCGAGCGCCACGACGCTCTGGAAGCGGCGTTCCAGCAGGTCGTCTCGGTAGAAGGGGTCGTAAGCGACGCCCGGACGCAGGTAGTTGTACTGCGGTTGCCCGGTAGGTTGGCCGAACGTGCGGACTACCAGCGTCACTGACGGCCGCTCGAGGTGGAAAAGGGCATGGATGAAGCGCTCGCCGGGCTCAATCGGGCGCACGTCGCCGACGCGCAATAGCTCCGGGCCGCTCAGGCCTAGTGTGCCTAGGACGAGGCGGTGAGTTATCTCTTCAGCCACCGAGAATTGGTAGGGGGCGTGGATGCTTCCGCCCGCCAGCACTCTGAAGGCCCCCGAGAAACCGTGCTGGTGGATCGCGGTGGTGCCGTCGAACCAAAAGAGGGCGGACACAAAGAAATCCCGGCTCCGCCAAAGCGTAACAGGTGGGCGCCCGAACGTACCCTTCGGGTCTTCCTGGCGGACCAGGTGGCGGGTTGTGGCGACCGTGCGTAGGATGCTGGGCGCGTCCAGGTCGGCCGGTACATCGACCTCTCTCAGGCACTTGGCGGAGACCTCTGGAAAGGCAGATACGTGATCCCCCCGAGCCGCCCAGCCATCTTCGACGGCTCTTCCCAGGTCTGCGGCGTAGTTGCCAAGGGCACCTGGCAAAGGTAGCGGCGAAATGCTTCCGACTCGAGGCCTCCTGCACCCCTCTACGGAAAGCGAGGGCTGAACCAAAGTTCAGCGCTCGCTTTCGACCAGCTTGGCCGCTTCGAGTTCGGCCAAGAAGGCGCTGACATCTCGCTCGGCGTCCTCGCCGCTTATCCCGAACTTCTCGACCAATGCGGCGGCCAGCTCGGCCTTTGTTGTTCCGGTTGACAAGAGACGCCAGAGCACCCTGCCCGAAGAGTTGACGGAGAAGTAGGTCGATTGCTCGAGGTCGAGCATCACGATGCTGTCGTCGATCTCGTTCCACGCCACGGAGTCGTGGCGCAGACGTACCCGTGGGACGCCGAGCGTTGGTTCGCTGCCAGCTGGGGGCATGTCCGACAACCCTGTTTGAGTGCGACCCAGCGGCAGTTCGGTGCTTGCCATAGGTTTCATGATGGCCTACCTATACCTCACGGGCAAGCTACCACCGTCGTTACTCGGTGTTTTCCGATATCTAGCTGACTTTAGGCACGGTGAGCGCGTGTGCTGACGCACTTAGTCCCAAGCCTACTCAAAGAAGTACAGAACTCGGCCCATCTGTCAAGCGCGGATAGAGGCCCTCTGGGTATTGCGAGGTGGTTTCATTGAGCCGCCCCAGCTTCGTCCAGCGCGGGCGATCCACAGGCTAACCAAGCGGCTTGCAGGAGTGCTGTTGTGCCGGCCGGGACAAACTCGTCCAACCAAAGAGAACGCAGGGTGTCCACGTCAACGCAAGCTCGGTCCACACCGGTGCCGTCCCAGTTCGTCGCAAAGGCACGCGTGAGGTGGCCGTGCACAGCTTCGTTGAACCTCGCCTTGGTTTTTCGGGTTATCACAGCCTCGGGCAGGAACGCGCCGAAGATCCGGCTCATGGCCTCGGTACGGCTCGTATAACCCCACCTCCCTCCGTCTCGCGCCACAGCCTCGACGAATCCAGAGTCCAAGAACGGGTGGACGAACCGGGCGCCATAGAAGGCGGCGAGCCACGTTCGGTTAGCCTCTCCGATGAGTAGTGCGGGCTCGTTTAAGTGGTCGCGCAGTGCCTTGGCAGCAGGCCAGGGCTCTTGTGCGCTGAGTTCTGCTATTTCTGTGAGCGCCAGTTCGCGTAGGGGCGATCGCAACCATGCAAGGGCGCCGTTGTTGACCAGATCCTTGCGCGCGGCCCGCACTCGCAGTGGTTTTGGCGCAACGGACCCGGCTACTGTCTTAAGTAGAGCAGGGCGTAGCTTCGCGGGGCGCCGGAGAAGCGTCCTGGCCAAAAAATGCATGGCCGCAGCCCGATGGGGGCCGAGTACCTCGTCGCCCCCTTCCCCCGTTAGGATCGTGGCCCCCTCCGCCCTTTGGAGCCATGCAGCGCTCAGATGGAGGGCGGGGGGCCAGAGCAAGCCTCGTTCTCTGAGCGAGGCACTGGCGACCGGGCCAAGGATCTCGCTGGAGGGCGGGTCGATGAGGACGCGCTCCCATTCCGCAACGCCTAAGTGCCGGACTACCAGCTCTTGCCAGGCGCTCTCGTCTGCTGTAGCAATGCCAGGGTAACGGAGGGTTAAAGCCACCGGCTCAGGTAGGCCCTCGCGCCGAGCGGTGTCAAGCGCCACAGCCAGGAGTGCAGAAGAATCGCGCCCGCCCGAGAAGCTCACGAGACATGGTCCATGGCTCAGCGTCTCCCTCAACCCGCCGACGAGGACCTGTAATGGGGTCGCTCCACGACGAAGCGGTGGCTCGTCTGCCAACCGAGGAGACCCCAGCACGAAGCCCAAGGTCACCTCCAGTTCGTTCATCCGGTACGGGGCCACCACCGGCTTGTTGGGAACCGGGGCACTAAGCAACGAAGCGTCGGTGCAAGTTGCTTGACGCATCACTTGGCATCCGCCCACTTGGATCTCGCACCGGGCTCCACTAGTCTGGCCTTAACAAGCTTCGCTGAGAAAGGGTGGACTTCGGGGTTAGGGCTTTGACTCGTCGAACTTGAAAGGGGCCAACCAGGACGCCGATGGAGTCCCGGCCGCTGACTCACGACGGGTGCAGCCATCAGGACAAGGCTCCTAACCTTTGACGGAGAAGTGCATAGATCTTCTGGGCTCAAGCGCGAATCACCTTACTTGTAAGGCGCGCTCTGCCTAATCATCCTGGTACGACAACCACGACGAACGGTCCTCGCCCGTCTAGGTCTCGATAAGCAACCCACTTCGGCAATCCGCATCAACTACCCTGACGACCTTCCGGGCGCACGACGTCCAGCCAGCGCGCCCGAAAGTCGCGGGTCCTACGACGGCCAACCTGACCGTCAGGAGTAGGTGAGTTCGGTGGTAGGCGTCTGATTAGGGAACGGTGCGTCCAGGTGTTGCATCAGGGGTTTGTAACCGCGGGTAAGGTCGCCTAGCTTGCCCATGGGGGTCAGGCTCGGTGGCTCGTAGTTGGCCGTGGGTGTGGTAGTCATCGCTGCATGTTGGCCGATAGGAGCGGCCATGTCAAGCTATCCCAGCTCATTTCGCATTTCAGGACAGATTCTCGCGCTCTGCGCGCGTGGGGGGGCACCTTGAGATACCTCGTTGGTGCGGCTATTGCCGGAAGCTCGTGCCTGGGGTCGTCAGCCTAGATAGCCGTAGCGGGCCATCACCTCGCGGTGTTGGGTCTCTACCTGACGGGCCAAGGCCTCGGGCAGTTCAGTTCTCCATGCGCCCGCTACGCCTTGGCGGAAGAACCTACTGCCCCCGACGTGCTCCTTGAAACCGACGCTATCTTCCTGTGCCCGGAGCCGTTGCCATGATGACCTTTCCACGGCGGCAGCCACGTCCTTGGCACTTACCTGCAGGCCGGCGCCAGCGAACGCAGCTCGAAATGTGGGTACCGGGGCGGCCAGGCAGTCTTCGTAGCGGAGCACATAGATGGGGAAGCGGGAGTGGTCGACCCAGCTGAGGACGTGTTCGGACCAGCTTCCCAGTCTCTGGCACAGCTGGTCGGAGAGGGAGGAGTTGCTGCTAGACACAGACGCCCCGCGGCGTCCCATGCGCTCGACCGCCCATGCCAAGGTCCTGTGAGCGTGGGAGGCCATCGAAATGGCCACGTCCCGTGGGTCCCTGATCACATAGAGCGCGGCACGGGTTGCCTTGACAGACACGATCGGTTCGCCTGTGGGTCCATTGAAGAGGCCGTCGTGGATCTTCCGCCAGGTATCTCCTGACTGCTCAGAGACCATGGCTTCGTCCGCACGGGGGCGAAGGACCTCCACCTCTTGAACAGTCATATCTGAACTACGAACGCCGAGGACCCGCTCGAACAGCCCACGGTCCGCAGCCACGTCGGCCCCTTCCAAGGCATTTATGTCTGGATCGCGACCGGTGCGCATGGAAGTATAGACGGCCCGGAGCCAGGTATTGCCCGATTTAGGGTAGGACGCCAGCCAAACGATCATTCCTGCCATGTAAGGACTTCCTCTGCCTTGTTGACCATGAGGGGCAGGGTGGAGCTGATCGACCTAGGTTTCCGAGCCAGAACGACCATTGGCACTTTGGCGGCCAAGCCTGTGAGCCATTGGAAGTGCCGGCCCTGCATGCCGAGGTCCCGGAGCACTCGCGGGTGCCATTGCGCGTTCAGTAGAGCTTGGATCCTCCAACTCGGTGGCATCGGCTCGACCTCGACGCTGTCCGGTGACTTCCCCCGATAGCCTATGGGGAGCACGATGCACGCTTTTACTGCTACTGGAGTAGGCGATGGTGCAGCCCCAAGCGCGAAGGAGCGCGAGGGCAACCCGGAGCGCACGACTGTGCCCGTTGTGGGGTCTATACCCAGCGCCCGCACGCTATCGGGCCACAGCGTCACCCGTGGCGGCCAGGCCTCTGGGGGCGCCGAGGCGTGTGGGGACCCTTCGGAGATCACTACCACGCCGTCCGCTATGATGCGGTGTCCAGCCAGTGCCAATCCCGCTACTAGCGAGGAGTGCCCTTTCGCTGTCCCGTAGATCACCAGCCCGCGGCCTCCGATATCGACGGCAGCGCCTCGGAGCGCGAACTGGCCGTCCAGGCAACAGCGCAGTGCTGAGACCGGCCCTCTCAAGAGGCACTCGATGTCTACATCGGTGGCGCCGCAGGCTCGCTGGACTACAGTTGGCTCGCCCAGGCGGACCAGGAAGCGGCCGATGCTTGAGAGGCGGAACACAGCCTCCTTGGGGCTGGCATCGACCAGGTAGGACTGGTGCACCGGCTTGGCTAACCGCTCGGGGACACGGCCTACTACCCACCTAACCGGCGCCACTGCCCGTGCTATTTCTTGATTCAGATTCAGGTTACCCAAAACTTTACCCTATTCCCACACTTAGGTGCCATCATACCTGAATAGGGCATTCTGATGAAAGTCACAACAGCCAGCGCGACGAGGCCTCTTGCTCAGCAAGGGGCTTTGCAAGTTGCGGGCTCGAGGTTCTGATTACACGGGCTTTAGGTTGGAGAGGGACGCTTGGAGCGCGATGAGCTCGAAGGCCCGGCACTGGAAAGGCCCGGCACTGGAGCGGTGGAGGCGACCAGGCGCTCGCCGGGGTAGTCAGGGTGGGTGAGCTCGAACAGCCCCTCCTCGTCGAAGAGGGAGGGCTGGACGGTGCCGTCGTCCAGTAGTGCCTTTACCTGCGGGGCCCGGAGGGCGGTCACCCGGTCGAGCTGGGCGGGGGCCAGGTCCTCCCTCGAGCGCGCGCTCGTCAGCATCCCCCTGTCGCCCACCAGGCAGACGCGAGAGAGCCCGAAGCGGCGCTTCAGCTTTTCCACTTGTGAGGCCAGGGTCTTCGGGCCCCCG
>DAHWQF010000139.1 GCA_027334785.1 Acidimicrobiaceae bacterium | reverse complement strand
AGGGCCGGCAGGCTCTGACGAGATCAGCCGCAGGCTGTCGACGACCTGACTTAGAAAGCGGGCCGAGCATGAGGCCCGACCCGCTTTTTGGTAGTGATCAGCTCAGGTAGGGGGCTCAGCTGGACCAGCTGGCCTTGAGGGTGCTCGGGCCCTTCAGCATGTTCCAAGACAGCGTGCCATTGGCGGCCCTGGAAGTTGCGTTGTCCGATATGACTGCACCGGGGAACTTGAAGCTTATGACATACGACAACCCCATTTTCTGCAACAGCTTTTCCGTATTGCCGCCTGCCTGTGCCCCTCCCGCACCCGGGGCCAACGAGCCAGCGCTTTTGGTGAGAGATGCCGTGTTGGGCGTGGCAGTCATTGTCGATACCCGGCCATGGGACGTGATGGAGAAGGTGGAAAACTGGGGCGCCGCGCCTGATCCCATACGGCTCGTCTCCAGTTGCTCCAACTCCTTAAGTGTCGACAGCTCAAAGGTAGGCCGCCCGGGCAGAGGCTGCATGCTGCTAGTTTGTCACAACCGGCCGAAGCCTGGAACAGATCTCCGATGAGAGCAGGATCATAGCCGAGCCGGACGGTCCTTTCGGGAAGGGCCGCAGCCCGCTCTGTCGCCTAGCGCCAGCGCAAGGAAGGTCACCGCCGTTGTGATAGCCCTCTTTAGCAGGCTCGTTCGGAGCGCGGATCAACCAGCCCAGATCTCTCTGACGACCTGTTCGCTACCGCACTCCGATGCCTTCCCGCCGTCATTAGCTCGCCGCACCAGGCCCCCACACTCCACCCGCTCTGTGGGACTCAGTAGACTCTATGCCCGTGCGCGGAGTCCTTCTCAGCCTCTCCAAGCTCGATGTCAACGCAGAATCGTTCCTCCGCATAATCACGTATTTCGACCAGCTGGTCCGCAACCGCGCCAGCCTTGACGCCCTGGTCCGTGCAACTGCGGCCTTGGCCGAATGCGGAGCCGGGTTGCGCGACGACTGCAATGGCGTCGTCGTCCGTTTCACCGAAACCGGCGAAGCGCCAGGGCCGGGCCACAGGGTCGCGTTGGCCGAGACGCCTATTGTGCTCGACCAACAAACCGTCGGCTCTGTTTGGCTAGAACGTGATGGCGACACGGGTCCCTTCGACAGGATGTTGACCGAGCGCATGGCGTTTGCTGCTGCTGTTCTCTGGCAACACGACCTCGGTCGAGAGCTCGGGGTCGCACCGGAGCTGGCCCTATTCGACCTCGCCCTGAGCGCCAGCACCGGCGAAGTTGACCGAGCCCGAGCACTCAGCCGCCTTGGGTTCTCTGAAGCTCTCCCAGTACAAGTCCTCGCCGTCTCAACCGAAGACCCAGACGATCTCGGTGCCGCGACCCGGCGCGTCTGCAACTACCTCACCGAAAGCGTCCAGGGCCGAGTAAGAGGAGCAGTGGTCGGCTTGAAAGGAGCCATAATTGCCCAGCCAGCCCTCTTGACAGACCAGCTAGTGACGTCGGCAGATCACGACCTGCGCCATCCGGGCACGAAGGTCGGCATGGGGACGACGGCCCTGCCTCCAAGCGCGCACATTTCGTGGCTAAATGCGCTGTCCGCGCTCCGGCTTTCCGAAACCTGGCTGGCCAGCACAACAATCACCGAGTGCCTCGAACTCGGCGTCCTAACGCTCCTGGCGGAGCTTCCGCCGGCGGCCATATCCTCTAGCCTGGACATCCAAGCGCTCACAAAACTTGGTGCGACGCCACGAGGAGTGCGTGACATCGAAGCGCTCGAAGCGCTATTCAAGACCGGTTCCCTCCGCCAAGCGGCTGCGGACATGTACCTACACCACAGCTCCTTGGCGGCACGCCTGCGCCACGTGGAAGATTCACTCGGCTTGTCCCTGAACGACCCGATCGGCCGTCTCCGAGCGCAGATCAGCGTCGCCCTCTGGCGCCTGCTCGTCTTGGACAGCTCGGGGAAGTAGGCCGGTCCTAGTTCACGCGCACGGCGTTTCTTGCTGCCACGGCGCGCAGCACTTCCACGTACTCCTGGAACGCGCGGCGAGAGACAGCCGCCGTCGGTACCACCATGTCGAAACTGTGAAACGTCCCCGGGTAGAGATGCAGTTCCACTGCTACCCGCGCCTCTATGAGCCGGCGCGCATAGTCGAGACCTTCGTCTCTCAGGGGGTCGTACTGCGCCGCCTGCACGTAGGCAGTCGGAAGGCCACGGAGGTCGCGCTCCCGGCCGGCAGCGGCATAGCAAGGTACCTCTCCCTGCCAGGACCGCAGGTAGCGCTTCCACATAAGCTCCGCCTGGTACCGATCAAAAACAGGGGTGGATGTATACTCGGCCATCGAAGCGCTGGCCAGTCTGTCATCTATAACCGGGCACGCGAGCAGTTGAAGGGCGGGCTGGTGCCCGCCAATGTCCCTGAGCTTCAAACAGAGGGAAGCGGCCAAGCCAGCGCCGGCGCTCGTGCCGCCCACGACCAAGCACCCACGGTCGATGCCCATCGTCGCAGGGTATTCGACGAGCCATTCGTAGACAGCCAGGCAGTCGGAGAAACCCGCCGGGAACGGCTCCTCAGGAGCAAGCCTATATTCAGGGGACACCACAACGTACCCCGTCGCGGCGGCCACACGTACACAAAAGTCGTCGTCCACCGCAGCGAAACCAACCGCGAACCCTCCACCGTGGAGCCAGAGCAACGCCGGCGCCTCCGGTGGCGCACCCAGTGGCCTGTAGGTCCTCACCAGCACCGGAGGCAATCCGGCCGGTCCAGGCAAGATGTCTTCGACTACGACCGTAGCTAACATCCAGCGGCCCACTTGAGCTCCATGGAGGCGGCGCAACGTCTCACGGTGCCCAGCAAGGTCGTCGGGGTCGATGACCTCCAACATCGTCGCAGCGGCCGCCAGCTCAGGGTCCATCGCCCACCTTCCCTCGGCTCTCAGGCCAGCCCGCCTTCGCGCGCGACACAATGCCACTTCCCGTGGGGCGCAATGTCTTTCGGCGGGCGCGTCTACCGGCCAACCAGTCTCTCCCCGCGAGCCAACGCACCACACCCGTCGGACGTTGTCATGCCATGGCTTCTTTCACGGCCGCGACGAGCCGGATGTTGCGACGGTCCGGCCCGGGCGTCAACGCCATCCTGTTGGCGACAAACCCGTAGGAGATCCCAGATTCCGGATGCGCAAAACCTAGGGACCCACCGCGACCGTTGTGCCCCAGCGATCCCTGTCCGAGCATGGGTTCGCGTGGAGACGACAACATGAAACCGGTGCCGAAATGCGTAGGCTGATCAATCAGTACTAGGTCAGCTCCGCGCACCAACGACCGTCGCATCGAGTCGACAGTAACTGCACCGATGCTGCGAAGGGGCCCATCGACGACAGACGCATAAAGGCGGGCCAGCGAACGGGCGTCCGTGACGCCGTTGACGGCCGGGATCTCTGCAGCGTAAACGGACGGGTGGTCCAAATTACCGACATCGATTGGGGGGTTCGTGAAGACTCGGCCGGTCATCGTGGTCGGGTCCCTCTCTGCAGCCGCCAGCACTTCTCCCACCCCGTTTAGCGGGACATCCTCATAGAGCGGCACCACCTTTGTCGCCAGTGAGTCTGGCAACCCTATCCACATTCGAAGGTCCAAGGGGTGACCGAAACGTTCGCGAAGCACTGTTCCGACGGTCCGACCACTGACTCGCCGCATGATCTCGCCGAGTAGGTACCCAACGGTGACCGCGTGGTACCCGTGTGCGCTCCCGGGGGACCATTCAGGCGCTTGGGCCGCGAGTGCTGACGTGCACCGGTCCCATCGACACAAGTCTTCGACTGTTGTCGGTAACGAAAATGCCGGCAGTCCCGCTTGGTGTGAAGCCACTTCGCGAACCGACACCTCCTCCTTCCCGCAAACTCCAAATTCCGGCCAATGCCTCACGACGCGGTCGTCCAACTCGAGTTCACCCCACTCTGACAGCGAAGCCAGGCAAAGAGCGGCAATGCCCTTCGTAGTCGAGTAAACGAGCTCCAGACCATCCTCGGGGTACTCCGGGCCCCCGGGAAAAGCGGTCCCACCCCATAGGTCGACGACGCAGTTGCCGTAGCGGTAGACCGACACGGCCGCACCTGTATCTTCTCCGAGGCTTAAGTTTGCAACGAAGGCGTCTCGGACCCCTTCGTAGCCACGCGCCGTCCAGCCGCGCACAACGGGCCGGCACTCGCCGGTCTGCCTTCCGGCCATCGCTGCCATCACTGAAGCCTCTCGTTCGCAAGCATCGCGAACTGCGACAGTTCGTCACCGCCAGCCATAAGTTGCATTATCTTGTCCACGGTCTCGGCATCCCTCCCGAAGTCTGCGATCACTTCACCGCGGCGGAGCACCACGAACTGGTCACCGACAGCGGCTGCGTGGTAAGCGTTGTGGGTAACGAAGAGCACAGCGACGCCCTGCTCCTTCACTCGCAGGAGAAGCTCGAGCACCAGCGCCGACTCACGGATGCCTAGTGCCGCCGTGGGCTCGTCAAGTACGAGCACCCGCGCCCCGAAGTACACGGCACGCATGATCGCTAGAGCTTGCCTTTCTCCGCCAGACAGCGTGCCAACGAGCTGCTTTCCATCGATCTCGCGCCTGATACCAAGCTGGCTCATCGTCTCGGTGGCGATGCGGCTCGCCTCGGCAAAATCGACGCGGCGGGCCAGCCCGCGCCCCCTCGTGGGCTCCGCCCCGAGCACGAAATTCCTAGCCACGCTCATTAAGGGCAAGGTGCCGACCTCTTGGTATACAGTCGAAATACCGCGCTGGCGAGCTGAACGCGGGCTGTCGAAATGGACGGGCTCCGCGTCCACCAGGATACTTCCTCCCGAGAGCCGTTCGACACCGGTTATGAGCTTGATGAGCGTTGACTTGCCGGCCCCGTTTTCCCCTAGTAAGCACAGGATCCGTCCGCTCAGCAACGACAAGGACACACCTTTCAGGGCGGCCATGCCGCGGTAATCCTTGGAGATCCCGACTAGTTCCATGACACAGGAAGCGCCCCCTTGGCTCACTGACCGAGTCTCGGTCATCATCGCTGCCCCAGGGCAACGATACGAAGTCGGTTATTAGCCAGCATGGCCAAGAGGAGGAACAACCCTACGAAAAGATCCGTAAGGTCTGCGTCCCAACCCAAGAAAAACACCCCCATCGAGGCGATGCCGTAAGTGATCGCCCCGAAGGCCGTGCCAAGCATCGTCCCATACCCGCCACTGAGCAGCACCCCGCCGATCACCGCCGCCGCGATCGCCGTAAAGACGTAACTAGAGCCGAGGGTCACGTCGCCGTTATTGAACGACAAGGTCTCAATGATGCCTACCAGGACAGCTCCAAGCGACGAACACACAAACAGGCTGACCTTCACCCGATTTGTTGGGACCCCTGCCAACCGCGCCGTCTTCAGGTCGCCGCCAGTCGCGAAAGCCCAGTTTCCAAACCTGGTGCGCTGGAGCACATACGTCGCTACCGCGGCTAGCACAACCCACCAAACCAGCGAGACGTCAAAAGAACCCCACGATGATGCAAAGAGCACTCTCGATGGTCCAGCAGCTGAGAGCGAGATGGAGGACGAATTGGTAAGCGCATTGGAGATCCCTATAGCCCCTCCCTCCACAATGAGCATCATCCCCAGGGTCACGATAAACGATGGAAGCTTCGTGGCAACTGTTATGACGCCGTTCAAAAGCCCAATCCCCGCTCCGACCGCGATCGCGATGACGATACCGATCCAAGGCGAGAGCGAATAATAGCCATAGCAGGTGGCGACGATGATCGACGTCATGCCAACGACCGATCCCACTGAGAGGTCGAACTCGCCAGCGACCATCAGGAACCCTACTGGCAGAGCCACGATCCCGAGCTGAGACGCCGTATTGAGCCAATCAGCAGTCCCGGTCTGCGAGAGAAAGCCCTTGTCTCCGGCCAAGAACGCAAAGAGGGTAAACACGGCGCACGCCGAGATCAAGCCACCGGCCTCCGGTCGCAGGAGCAGGGTGCCTAAGGTGCCCTTTCCGTTTTCAACTTCAGGGACATCCCGAGATGGACCGGTCCCAACTTTAGGTAAACTTTTTGGCCATGCAAACAACGTAGTCGGCGATAAGCGCATCGGATTCCTTTCGAACACTCAAACCCTGGCTGGCGTCGGCCAGGGCCGCCACAACGCCACCGCCCGACGCCACGCGGTCTAGTGCAATTGCTACTCTGAACCGAGGACGCCCGGGTAACGCCGGAACACTGAAAGCACCTTGCCGATATTGGACTCATCGATGATCGCCGGGCCAGTTGCGACCGGACCGACGGGCGCCAAGCCATATTTCACGTACTGATAGGCGAAGAGCTCCCCGTAATAACCATCGAGGTACGGCTGCTCGTTGACGAGGAAAGCTACCTTGCCCGATTGGACGTCGTCCAAAGCAAGCTTCGAGAGCTCCAGAGTCCCGACTCTGACCTTTGAGGTCATGCCGACGGTCGATAGTGCGCTCACAGCCGCCGTGCCGACCAGCGCGTTTTCGGCAAAAACACCGGTGAAGCCGTGATGGCTCGTGAGGTAGGCACCGATGTCCTCGGAGACCTTCAGAGCGTTAGTCGAATCGGCCGTTGGGAGGAGGAGGTTGGACGATGACCCGCCCCCTGCCTTGATCGCCCCACCCAGACCATCGCACACCGAACTTAGGTATGGGTTGCCTGGTACGTTGATGACACAGAGGACGCGTTTGGAACCGAGCTTGACAAACTCCTTCCCTGCAGCCGCCCCTGCTACGGGGCCCTGCTGGCCGACGAACCCAAACGCTCCAGCCGCCTTCCACTCGGTCTGGCCCGACTGATCGACGTAGACGGGGATGCCCATGGAGACTGCCTTCTTGATGAGCGGGTCGACCACCGAAGGAATAAAGTCCCCGACAACGATCGCGCTCGGATGCTCCGCGATTGCCGCCTCCATCGTCTGAGCAGAGGACTGCTCGATGTCGCCTTCATTTATAGGTATGTAGTTGAAGCTGATCCCGAGGTTGTGGGCCGCTTGCTTTGCCCCATTATAAAGTGGTGGGAAAAATGAGTCGGACAATGGGCCAGAGACAAATGCAATTGTAATATTGTTTTTGGAAGTTCGTGTAGACGAGGCGGACGCGGTACTTATGAAGACACTGGTAGAAGCGACTGAACATGCTATCCCGAGTGCAGAGGCAACCGCGACTCGAGTTAACCGTGTGTGGCTGATCATCGTTCCTCTCCCTTTCTTAGGACCTCATCGGTCGAAGTCGACGCCAAGGTGTCCGCAAGTGCACGCGAGGAATTACTCGGCTGAGCATCGGACAACCGTTACCCCCTATTGCTTTTCAAATGCTGCCGTACAGCACTCAGAAAAGTATTGCAGGCGCGTCTTCCCTCAACCACCCGCCACTGGCGGAACTTCCCCTCTGATTCTTCCGCCAGACCGCCATCATGTAAGGATTTGGGGCACCGAGTTGAGCCCTTTACTTTTGTGGCGCGAGAACTCGGGCTCGCCGAGCCGAGTGGCCGCTAGGCCGCCGCGCGCCAGCATCCCGCCCGGACATGGCCCCCTCCATGTCCGGGCAGGCAACGGGGTTCTAGACCACTCTTGGCCGGGCCCGATCTATCTAGACAGGGTGTTCGGGCAGCTCAGAGCCTAGATGTCGTAATAGAGGTAAAACTCCCACGGGTGCGGCCTCAGGCGCACGGGGTCGATCTCGTGCTCGCGCTTATAGGCGAGCCAGGTTTCGATCAGGTCGTCGGTGAACACTCCACCGGCCTGGAGGAACTCGTGGTCCGCCTCCAGGGCGGCGAGAGACTCGTCGAGGGAGCCGGGCACTTGGGGTACCTTGGCCAGCTCCTCGGGGGGCAAGTCGTAGAGGTCCTTGTCAACCGGCTCGGGTGGCTCGATCTTGTTCAGGACGCCATCAAGTCCAGCCATCAAGATGGCGGAAAAAGCAAGG
>DAHWQF010000138.1 GCA_027334785.1 Acidimicrobiaceae bacterium | reverse complement strand
CCATGCAGGCCGGTGCCGAGGCGGGGATCGGCCCCGCCCCGGCCGTCGTCGCCGACCCGGGCCCGCAGCACGCCCTGCGCCTGGTGCAGCTCCACCCAGGCCCTGGTGGCGCCGGCGTGCTTGGTCGCGTTGGTGAGCAGTTCGCTGATGGCGAAGTAGACGGCCGACTCGACCGGCGCCGGCAGCCGCCCGTCCACGGTGGCCGTCACCTCCACCGGGAGGGGGTTGTCGAGCGCCAGTGCCCGCACGGCATCCACGAGGCCGCGGTCGGCCAGCACGGGCGGGTGGATGCCCCGTACCAGGTCGCGGAGCTCGCCCAACGCCTTGGAGGAACTGGCCTTGGCCTCGAGGAGGAGCGCCCTCGCCGCCGCCTCGTCCCTGCCCAGGACCTCATCGAGAGCGCCGAGGGTCATGCCCAGGGCCACGAGACGGGCCTGGGCGCCGTCGTGGAGGTCGCGCTCGATCCGGCGCAGCTCGGCCGTGCTGGCGTCTATGCTCTCGGACCTGGTCTCGGCTAGGTGGCGGACCCGCCTGGCTAGTTCGGCCTGGGTGGTAGGTCCGAGCACGGAGCGCGCCAGGAGGCCATAGCCCCTGAGCAGCGAGGGGCCGGCGTAGAAGGAGGCGACGGTGGCGACACCGAGCAGGGCCAGCACCGTCGGCTTCTTGTCGTGCGAGGCGGGCAGGGACCAGTACCAACCGAGGCAGGCCGGCGCTACGAGGGGCAGGAGCAGCAAGGGGCTAGCGACGGGCGCCACGAACATCAGCCAGGCGGCGTCTCGCCACGTGGCGGACTGGCCCAGGGCCCGGATGGACCACGTCCACGTGCCGGGGCTGCTCTCGCCGGCGGATGGCAAGGCGTAGGGCTCGGCGATGGGGACGCGGCACCATTGCCGGGACAGGTCCCGGGTGTGGTTGGCCAGCCGGCGCATGGCGAGCAACGCCTTGGGAAGGCCGATCGGCGCCACGATGGCCAGAGCCGCCAACACGAGCCCCGCTCGAGCGAGCCCGCTGTGGCCGAGGTTGCCCACGAAGAGGAGCTCGGCGTAGACCACGGACGCGACTACGCTCCCGACCAGGGCTAGACCGGCCAAGGCGAGGCCAAATAACGACAGCCCCCGCGCCGGCGCCCTTGCCACCTCGCGCCTCATAGGCTTTTGATCCACCTCCTTGTTCCCCGACCAGTCTGCCAGGGGGCCGGGGTGCCCGCAGGGGGGCCAAACCCCCAAGCAGGGTGTAGGTAGGTACACCCGAGGAGACGCCGCCTAGCCATATTTCGGTCGGTGCCGGCCGTCATTTACGGTATTGGGTCATGGACAGCAAGGAAACCGCTATCACCTACCGGGCGGCCAGGGCGAGGTTCATGAACGCGGCGATCATGTTGGCCGCCCGGTGGACTCCCTACATGGAGCCCGAGATGCTGGGGCTCCGAGAGGTCGTGGTGGAGGGGAGCGTCTGCGTGGACGTGGGTTCGGCGGCCGGTCTCTACACGCTGGCGCTCTCGCACCTCGCCGGGCCTAAGGGTGAGGTGCACAGCGTCGAGCCACTGCGGTTCGCACACCCGGCTTGCGCCCGGCTGCTCGGTGCTCGCGACGCCGGCAACGTGCGCCACCACGGCGTAGCGCTCGGCGCACGGCCAGGGCGGGCGGTCATGAAAGTGCCCGTCCGGCGCAGCGGTCTCGTGACGGGGAGGTCTTTCCTTGCGCAGGCCCCCTGCGAGGTGGGTTCCAACGCCGAGTTCGACAGCCACTTGGGCGTCACCGTCGACGTGGAGACTCTGGACGCGCTATGCGAGAAAAATGGGGTCCCCAGAGTCGATTTCGTGAAGATCGACGTGGAGGGTGCCGAACTGCAGGTGCTAGAAGGGGGAGAGGGCGTGATCGGCACATGGCGGCCGTCGGTACTAGTCGAGATCGAGGAGCGCCACACCGCCAGGTACGGCCACCAGCCCGAAGAGGTCGTCGCCTGGTTCGAGCGGCACGGTTACTGCATGTACACCTGGCGAGGCAACTGGCTCCGGGCCGAGGGAGTGTGCCCGCACGCCCGCAATTACCTGTTCCGCCCGCAGCCGGCGGCTGCTCTGGCGCCCCTTGACGGCGAGCGGGCACGGGCGGCTTGAGCCCGCCGGCGTCGGCGGCGGCGGTCCCGGAGTGGCGCCGGCGGTCGTCCCGGTGCGGGGACCTGAGCCCGCCGGCGGGGACCCCGCCTTGCGCGATTTTCTGACCGATGTGAAATCGTAAACGGCACATCCGTAGGTTTTTCGGCCAGAAATGGTCATATTTCTGGATGATGTGCGCTTGCCGCCAGCACATCTGCAGGTTTTTGGGCGCGCGCTTGTTGCCATGACGCCGGCGGGGTGGCCAGGAGGTCCGCGGGTGGGCGGGTCAGCGGGCTGGGCCAAGCAACAGGTCCGGCAGGTCCGCCATGTCCTTGAAGACGGCGTCGGCGGAGGAGAGGCGGTCGGCCGGCGTGCGCGCCGCGAAGCCGAACACCGTCATGCCAGCAGCATGCGCCGCTTGGACACCGAGTTCCGAGTCCTCGACCACCACGCAGCGGTCGGGTGCGACGTGCATGCCGGAGGCGGCGGCGAGGAAGAGGTCAGGAGCTGGCTTGCCCCTGAGGGCGTCTTCGGCACCCCAGTACCGCTCGCCGAAACGCCGGGACACCCCGGCCGTCTCCAGCGCGAAAGCGACACGATCGCGCCGGCCCGAAGAGGCAATGCAGTAGGGGACGCCGGCGGCGTCCAGCCGGTCGAGGACCGCTTCGATGCCTGGGACGGGACGGAGTTGGTTCGTCATCAGTTGGTACAGCTTCGTGGTGTAGTTGTCCTCGAAGTCCGGTGGGAGCGGCCCGAAGCGCTGCTCGAGCACGCCCCGGGATCGGCCGAGGGTGCCCCCTTTCAGCTGCTCGTCGATCTCGTCGACGCTCATGTGGTGGCCCAGGCTGGCGAGGGTCTCGTGCATGGCCAGGCTGGCTAGCGGTTCGCTGTCCACGACCACGCCGTCGTTGTCGAAAATCACCAGGTACCAGCGTTGCCCGTCGGTCGCCACGCCCACCGACCCTACCAGGGGCAGGGCTGGGCCAGGGCCGGCGACCGTGAGCCGGCGGGGGTGAGGCGGTGGTGCCGGTGCCAGTGCCCTGACTGGGGGTTCGAGCCCGGCCTAGTGCGGTCACAGTTTTCAGGTGCCGGCTGGCCGTACACTTTTCTCATGCCCACAGAGGACGACCTTCGCAAGGCGGGACAAGCAGCGGCAGCACTGATGGGAGTGGCGGCCGCCCGGGCGAGGCAGGTGGCCGACCAACTGCTCCGTCCCTCGGACCGGGCCAGAGCAGAAGCCAAGCAGAGGGCTGAAGCGCTCGTGGACGAGGGGAGGCGCGCCGCCGCCGAAGTAGTGGGCGCGCTTCGCCGAGAGGTTGCCGTGGTCTTCGCAGACCTTGAGCGCCTAGAGCGAGACCTGCGACGCGACGAGGGGCAACGAGGTGGCACGGCGCCGCCGGCGGCGCGCGTAGTGCCGCCGCCGGGCGCAGTCGAGGCAAGCGTGACGAAGGCCGCCGGCCCGGCCAAGGCGGGCGGGGCCGTGAAGGCACGTGCAGCGAAGGAAGCGGGTGGCGCTCGGAAAGCCGCCGGCAGAGGTGGAGCGGCGAAGGCGACAAAAGCTGCCGGCGCCGGCGGAGCCGCCGAAGTAGTAAAAGTCGCCAATGCAGCGCCAGCCGCCAAGGCCAAGCAGGCCACCAAGGCCAAGCAGGCCGGCGAGCCTCGGGGAGGTTCTAAGGCAGGTGGGGCGACCAAGGTCGTCGGGGCGACCAAGGTCGTCGGGGCGACCAAGGCCAAGCAGGCCGGCGAGCCTCGGGGAGGTTCTAAGGCAGGTGGGGCCACCAAGGTCGCCGGGGCCACCAAAGCAGGGAGGACAGGCAAGGCTGCCGCGCTGACCGGGCCGGCTGGGGGTGCCCAGAAGGCGGCGCCGCGCCGAAGCCCGGGACGGTCCTGAGCTGGCTGCCCGGAGGCGCCTCGACCTAGAGCTCGTCAACAGGGGCCTGGCTTCCAGCCGCTCCGAGGCGGGCGCGCTCGTGGCTGCAAACCGGGTGCTGGTGGCCGGTGCCGTGGCCGAGAAGCCCTCCCGCCAGGTCAGCTCTTCGGAGCCCCTTGTGGTTACCCTGCCTCTTCCCCGCTTTGCCAGCCGAGGAGGGGAAAAGTTGGATGCCGCCCTCCGGGGGTTCAAGGTGGACGTGAGGGGGAAAGAGGCCCTCGACGCCGGCGCCTCCACCGGTGGTTTCACCGATTGTTTGCTCCAGTGGGGAGCTCGGCGGGTAGTGGCGGTAGACGTCGGGAGGGGGCAGCTGCTGGCTCGGCTCAGGGCGGACCCTCGCGTCGAGGTGATGGAGGGTAGGAACATCCGGAACCTGTGCCCAGAGGATATGGGCGGCCAGCGGTTCGACATCGTAGTGGCCGACCTGTCGTTCATTTCCCTGACCGTGGTCGCGGGGGTACTGGTGGGACTAGCGCGGCCTGCGGCGGACCTGGTGGTGCTGGTAAAGCCACAGTTCGAAGCGGGAAAAGCGCTCGTGTCAAAGGGTCGGGGGGTGGTGCGCGACGCTGGCGCCTGGGCGAGTGCCCTGCGGTCCGTGGCCGAGGCCTTCGTGGCCGCTGGTGCCGGTGCGGTGGGTGTTATGGCGTCCCCGTTGCGTGGGGCGCGGGGCAACGCTGAATTCTTCTTGCACGCACGCCCTGGTGAAGGCGACGCTGCTGCGATGGGGAACTTCGAGGAGATCGTGGCCTCGGCGCTGGCCTCGGCTGGCGCGCGGCGTTGACGTTATGGCACGTATAGGGCTCGTCCCGCACGCGGAGCGCCCCCGCGCGGTCGAGGTGGCGAAGGAAACTGCCTTATGGCTGGAAAGTAGAGGTCACGTTGCGGTCCTGCTGCCCGAGCTCAGCTCGCGAGCGGCATGCCAGCCAGAGGGCGGAGCCGATGCCGTTGAGGGCCTTGACCTCCTAGTCAGCCTGGGCGGCGACGGCACGATGTTGCGTACGGTCGGGATGGTGGCGAGCCGAGGGATCCCGGTGCTGGGGGTCAACTTCGGGCGGTTCGGTTACCTGACCTCGGCTGAACCCGAGGGGCTACACGAAGCCGTAGACCGGTTTCTTGCCGGCGACTACGTGCTCGAGCGGAGGATGACCGTTGACGCCTCGGTGTTGCCCGAGGGGTCGCGCACGCCGCGTCTTCGGGCTACCGCTCTGAACGACGTCGTACTCGCCCGCCCCGCCGGCGCCCATACCGTGCACGTCAGGGTGTGGATCGACGGGCGGCAGTTCCTGTCGTACGCGGCGGACGCCATGATCGTGTCGACGGCGACCGGTTCCACGGGTTACAACCTTTCCGCCCGAGGCCCGATCGTCTCGCCGAAGGTGCGCTGCCTCGTTCTCACGCCGGTCTCCCCTCACATGCTGTTCGACCGGAGCCTGGTACTCGACGCGTCGGACGATGTGAGCCTGCGTGTGGAGGGACGCTTTGGTGCTGACCTGATACTCGACGGCGAGCTTTGCGGCCAGGTGGCCGTGGGGGAGCGGTTGGTCTGCCGGGCAGGCGCCCACGATGCCATGCTGGTTGGCTTCGGCGACCACAGTTTCGAGTCGATCCTGAAGAGCAAGTTCCGTCTGAGCGACCGCTAGTGGCAGGGAAGGCAATATTGGCTCGTTCACACTCAAGGAGGCATTCACCCCATCGCTGGCGCTCCTCGGTCTCGCAACCGGAGGGATCTTCCTGGAAGCGGCCGCACCAAGAAACGGGTAGGGCGCGTTGCTGAGCGAGCTCAGGGTTAGGGAGCTCGGGGTGATCGAGGACCTCTCGATGGTGTTCGGGGCCGGCATGACAGCGCTGACCGGCGAGACGGGCGCCGGCAAGACTTTGGTCGTGGAAGCGGTCGAGCTTCTGCTCGGAGCGCGGGCGGACCCTGTGCTCGTGCGCCCGGGGGCTGTCGAGGCCGTCGTCGAGGGGCGTTTCGTCGTCCCCGATGAGGCAGGTGAGGAACAGGAAGTCGTTCTGACCCGGGTTGTGCCCAGGGACGGGCGCTCGCGCGCCTATGTGGACGGCCGCATGGCAGCGGCTGGCGCGCTCGCCGAAATGGGTGCGCGCCTGGTCGACCTGCATGGCCAGCACGCACACCAATCGCTGCTTTCCGCCGCGTCCCAGCGGGACGCGCTGGACTTGTACACGGGCGTGGACCGTTCCCTCAGAGACGCCGCGCGCGAAAGGGTGCGCCAGTTGGGAGCAGCATTGGCCGGCGCCGGCGGCAGCACCGAGACACGCCAGAGGGAGATCGAGCTGCTCGAGTACCAGCTGGCCGAACTGGAGGCGGCCAAGCTCACTACCGCGTCGGAAGACGACGACCTCGCCGCAGAGGAAGAGGCCCTCGCTCGCGCCTCCGAGCACCGGGCGGCCGCAGTTGCTGTGCATGAAGTTCTGGCTGGCGAGGACCAGGTCGTTGACCGGCTGGGCGAGGTCTTGGCGCGCTTGTCGGGGCGGGGGCCTCTCGCCGGCCTGTACGAGAGGCTTCGTGGGCTGGCCGCGGAACTCTCCGACGCCGCCGGAGAGGCCCGCGCCCTGGCCGAGTCGCTTGAAGACGACCCAGAGCGGTTGGCCGAGGTGACATCTCGCCGCGCCCTCTTGCACGAGCTGCGGCGGAAGTATGGGTCGAAGCCCCTCTCCGGCGACGGTCCTGGCCCAGGCGCCTCTCGCTTGGGCGGCGGCGGGGACGCCGCTACGTCACGCCAACCAGGACGCAACGTGCTGGCCGGAACCCTGGCCGGAACCCTGGCCGGAACCCTGGCCGGAACCCTGGCCGGAACCCTGGATGGCGTGTTTGAGTGGCAGACCGCCGCTCGGGAGCGCCTCCAAGAGCTGGAGGACCTCGCCGGCGAGGCCGGCCGGTTGGCGGGCGAGCACGCCGACGCACTGGCTAAGTTGCGGCGGGCTTCTGAAGAACTGGGGGCGGCTCGGAGGGCGGCCGCGACGAAGTTCGGTGCCGCGGTCGAGGCCGAGATGCGCCGGCTCGCCATGCCGAAAGGGCGCTTCGAGGTGCGTGTCGGTGTGGGCAGCGGGGACTCCGGCGGGCTGTGGGGCGAGGACTCGGGGAGTGGGGCTTCGGGAGACGATGCTCCCAGCGCGGGGCAGGCCCTTCCGCGGGGGGCCCGGGGGGATCGGGAGGCTCGGGGGGAACCAGAGGGTCTGGGGGGCCGGGAGGGGCGGGAGGACCCGCAGGGCCGGGTGGACCCAGAGGGCCGGGGAGGCCGGGAGGTTCTGCGGGGGCTTTCGGGTGAGCTGAGGGAGCTTTCGGGGGAAGAGGTGTGCTTCTATTTTGCCGCCAACCCGGGCGAGCCGTTGCTGCCGCTGGCCAAGGTGGCGTCGGGCGGGGAGTTGGCTCGCGCCATGCTGGCGTTGCGCCTGGTCTTGCTCGGCGCCGGCGCAAGCTCTCGCGGGCCCACGGCGAGAGGGAGTATCGCCGGCCCCGAGACACTCGTTTTCGACGAGGTCGATGCCGGCATCGGAGGCGAAGCGGCGCTCGCGGTGGGGAGAGCGCTCGCCGAACTGGGCCGGCGCTACCAGGTGGTAGTGGTCACGCACCTGGCGCAAGTGGCTGCCTTTGCCGGCGCCCAGGTAGCCGTGAGCAAGTCCGAGCGGGCGGGGCGCGCAGTGACGGACGCGGTGCAAGTGGCAGGGGAGGACAGGGTGATTGAGTTATCACGGATGCTCTCGGGCCACCCGAACAGCAAAGCTGCGAGGGAGCACGCGGAGGAGTTGTTGCGCGGCGCCGGCGGGGCGAAGGGCGTTGGCAACGCGAGAAGCGCCGGCGGGGTGAAAGGCGCCGGCGCCCCGAAGGGCACCGGTAGTGGGGAAGGCGCCGGCGGACGGAGCCGAGCCGGCCGCCACTGAGCTGAAGAGGGAGTGGATCGGGTCACGTCACTCCAGTCCAGGAGAACTCCAGAA
>DAHWQF010000137.1 GCA_027334785.1 Acidimicrobiaceae bacterium | reverse complement strand
GTAGGTTCCAGCGCATGACAGAGTCTCGCGCAGGCACGCCGCAGGCGCAGCTGCTCATGGGCGCGGCGCTCGTCCGTCACCATGTCGTCGGTGACTTCGCCTTGGCTGAAAGTGGCCGGGTCCTATCACCATTCTGGTTGGAGCCCGGACGCGGCTCAGCACGGCTCTGCCCGGGCCGCTTCTCTCGCCACGGCCCGGGCCAGGTCGGCGGGGCGTGACCGCATCGGCTAGTGGCCGGTCGCCAGTTCGACATAAGTCACGTCGAGGCCGTCCAGTTCGGCAAAGGAAGGGTGGTTGGCGGCGGCCATGGCCTTCAGCTGGTCGAGGGAGAAGCTGCAGTTGACCAAGCTGATAGGCACTTTGCGCCGCTCGGTCGTGGTCAGGCGCAGCGGGTCGCGGGCGACGCCGGCGGGGTGGGGAACCGCGAGCTCACGGGACCGGGCCAGCGCGGCTTGGTCCAGGCCGGCCAGGCTGCTCCCGTTGGCCTCGAGCTCGGGCCACGAGGGCAGCGGCAGCTCCACGACAGCCGGGTCAAGGCTGAGCGACAACGTGGCCCCGTCGGGCAACGGGCCGCTGTCCACATAGACCACGCGTCGCAGCGCTCTGCTACCCCGGGCCGTGAGACCAGGACCAGCACACCTTGCTTGTCGGTCCTGCCGGGGTCAGGCATGCAGCACCATTCTGGCCCGGTAAAGAGGCCATCTACTATCCTAATTGCAGCCGGTCAGAATGAGAAGTGGTGAGGGCTCGTAGCTCAGCGGTCAGAGCAGGGGACTCATAATCCCTTGGTCGTGGGTTCGATCCCCACCGAGCCCACCAGGAAAAGCGCTGACCAGGCAGAGGCATTTGGCCGGCGATAGCAGGCTTTGAAGTGCAGGCATGACCCAAACGTGACCCAACGGGGCCAGTTCTTGAGGTCTGGGCCAGCTACTTCTATGGCAGGCAGCGGGTTACAGCTGCGACTGTGGTGGGGCTTCTCGGACGCCCGCCGTACTTCCTCGAGGCCAACATGCCAGGGGTGTTCGGGGCTCCGCCGGCGAGCGCGCCTCAGGTCCTCGTCAGTCTCACCGAGTAAGGCGCTTCGGCCCTTTGTTCGAGCGAGAACTGGGTCACTAGCACAAAGCGGTCGGCTCGTATGAGGGTACGCCGCCACTCGACCGGCTGCTCGCCGGCGCGGCCCAGCCGCTCAATGCTAAGCAGCGGTTCGCCAGGACCAACGTGCAGCTCACGGGCTTGGCGGCTCGTCGCCACGGTCGCGCTGAGGACCTCTTCTGCGCCGGTCACGTGGATCCCCGCCCGCTCGGCGAGGTGCTCGTAGAGGCTGCCGGAAGAGAGGTCGGCCTCGAGCAGTGGGCTGGCCAGGTGAGCGGGCAGGTAGGCGCGGTCGGTGGCGAGCGGCTCGTCGCCGGCGAAGCGAACCCGCTCGATACGGACCACACGCGCGTCGGCGGCCAGTTGCAGGTGCCGGCGGCGCTTTGCGGGTTCGCGCCCGACTTGCCGATGCTCGTCGGTTTCCGTGTGCTCCAGGCCATCGGGGCGGCGATGCTGCAAGCCAACAGCGTGGCCATAATTACGGCCGCCGCGCCACGCGCCAAGCTGGGGCGGGCGATAGGCGTACAAGGTGCCGCCCAAGCTCTCGGGCTCGCCCTCGGGCCGGCGGCCGGCGGGCTGCTCATCGCGGTGGGCGGCTGGCGGCTCATCTTTCTCGTCAATGTCCCGGTCGGGCTCGTGGCGACGGCGCTCGCGTGGCTCCTCATCCCTCGCAGCCGTTACCTGTCCGAACGGGCGGCGTTCGACTGGGCCGGTCTCGGCCTGTTTGTGCCGGCGCCGGTCGCCCTCATGTTGGTGCTGTCGCTCGGGAACCAACTGGGCTGGGCATCGCCGGTCGTTGCCGCCATGGTTGTCGTTACTGCCCTTTTCGTCGTGGTCTTTGTCCGTCACGAGCGCCGGGCACGGTCCCCCATGGTGGACTTGGCGCTTTTCCGGGTCCGGAGCTTTTCGCTCGGTTTGACCATGGGCTGGCTCATCTACATGGCGATCTTCGGTGTTTTGTTCGTTGTGCCCTATTTGCTCGAGCTCGCCTTGCACCGCGGGGCGGCGCAAGCCGGGCTCTTGTTGCTCACCATGCCCCTTGCGCTCGGTCTGGCTGCCCCCCTGGCGGGCCGTGCAGCTGACCACTTGGGCGCTCGCCCGCTGCTCTTGGTGGGTATGTCCCTGGCGACCTGTGGCCTGGTCGCGATGGCGCTGTCGGGCCACAACGTGGTGGCA
This sequence comes from Acidimicrobiaceae bacterium, assembly GCA_027334785.1. Lineage (GTDB taxonomy): Bacteria > Actinomycetota > Acidimicrobiia > Acidimicrobiales > Palsa-688 > JAJZYO01. The sequence continues at coordinate 5,719 of DAHWQF010000137.1, read as the reverse complement.
CTGGTGGCCGAACTCATGGTGACCGGCGCTGGCCTCGGGCTTTCGACCTCGCCGAACAACGCGGCGACAATGGGCAGCATTTCACGCTCGAGCGGCGGAGTGGGTAGCGGCCTGCTCAATATGGCCCGAGGCCTCGGCACCGCGGTAGGCCTGGCCGTGACGGGCCTTGTGTTCACTGCCTTCACGGGGAACCACCCCGAGCACGCACCAACCGCCTCGGTCCTTCAGGGCTTCCGTTACGCCGTGTTGGTGCTCGCGGCCATGAGCGCGCTCGCACTTGTACTGTCGCGCTTCGACACGGCTGGGGAGCTCTCTCACGACCCGACTGCCACGAGCGCTGCCTGAGCTGCTCTGGAACGACCTCTTCCCGCCGGTCTCGGCACCGCTTAGGCTCGCGGGGCTGCCAGGGGGGCGGCCTTCAAGCCTGGTCGTCGACAGGCCGATACGAAACAGATGTTACTCAGGGGCGAGAAGAGTGAAGGGGCGCCGCGGCGCCGGCCACAAGCGGGCTGACCTGGACGTTCATTGGGAGCCTGGCTCCGGCGCACTAGGAGCCCACGCGACACCCGGGGATGACGCCAGCACAGCCGCTGCCGACGGCGCGGCTTGCGGTGCCGGCGCGCCTATCGTCCCGGTGACCCCCGACGGCCACTTAGAGCGTGTGTGCCTGCGCAACCTGCTCGCGCTCAGCGGTGAGGCCATCTACTTCAAAGACCTAGCCAACCGCTTCATCCTGGTCAGTAGGGGCGTCGTGCAACAGCACGCTGAGCGTCTGGCGAGGCTCGGGCGCGCCGAGGAGGCCGCTCGCCTCGGCCCGGAGCTCTTTATCGGCAAGACCGACATGGACGTTTTCGACCAACCCCTCGCCCTTAGCTGGATGGCCGAGGAACAGCGGATGATCGAGACGGGCGAGGGTGTCACTGACGTGCTCGAACGCGACACGGCCGACAACAGCGGCGGTTGGTTCAGGACGAGCAGGGGCCCGTTGCGTGACGACGACGGCCGCATAATCGGGACCTTCGGCGTTTCGAGGGACGTTACCGGCCAGGTGAGAGCCGAACAGGCGGTCGCAGAGCGGGAAGCCGAACTGCGGGCCGTAGTGGACAGCTCGCCGGATGCCGTCGCCTTTTACGACCAGGAACTGCGCTATTGCTACGTGAACGCCAAAGCGGCGGCCATGGTCGGTGCGGCGCCCGAAGTGGTGCTCGGCCGGACCGACGCCGAGCTCGGCCGCCCCGACGACGTAGTGGCCCTGCTCGCTGGGGGCCTTGAGCGAGCGCTGTCTACCAGGCAGATGTGCGAGGTCGAGTACAGCGTCGAAGGAGCTGGGCGCGAGAGCTGGTTCCAGGTCCGCATGGTGCCCCACATGGATGCCGAAGGGTCTGTAGTCGGGGTCGTGGCGGCGACCCGGGATCTGACAGAGCTGAAGGAGGCCCAGGCGGTCCTGGCCCACCAGGCCCTCCATGACCCGCTGACGGGTGCCGCCAACCGCCTGGCGCTCATGGACCACCTGCAGGGAGCTTTGGCCTCCCTCGAACGCGAGCCGGGGCGGGTCGCCCTCCTTTTCATCGACCTCGACAATTTCAAGCTCGTAAACGATGCTCGGGGCCACGACGCGGGCGACCGCCTCCTCGTCGAAGTCGCCAGCCGTCTCTCGCAGGCGACGCGGGGGACTGACACGGTCGCCCGCCTCGGGGGTGACGAGTTCGTGGTCCTCTTGGAGCGCCTGTCGCCGACCGACAATGCGTACCTGCTCGCCGATCGGGTCCTTGCCACGCTTGGCGACCCTTTCTCCCTCGGCGATGAGAGATTTCGCCTCACAGCGTCGGTAGGCGTGGCGGTGACGTCTGACTCGCGTGCCGACCCCGGGGAACTGCTGCGCGAGGCCGACCTAGCCATGTACCGGGCCAAACAGAAGGGCAGGGACCGCGTCGAACTGTTCCATCCCATGCTGCGGGGCCATGTCACTGCCGCGAAAAGGCTCGCGACCGACCTTCGAAAAGCCGTGGCCGAGCGCCAGTTTTTCCTACTTTACCAGCCACTTTACGCTCTCGGGGACACCACATTGGTGGGCGTCGAGGCCCTCGCCCGTTGGCGGCACCCGACGATGGGGGTAATGGGGCCCGAGGAGTTCATCTCGCTCGCCGAAGAGCTGGACTTGATAGGCGCGCTCGGCTCATGGGTGCTCGGCGAAGCCTGTGGGCAACTGGCTCGCTGGAAAGCATCGCTCAACCTAGGCGCACGGTTTTACATGGCCGTCAATGTGTCGGCGCGCCAGCTGGCGAGCTCAGAGTTCGTGGGGCAGGTGGCAGCCGTGCTCGAGGCAAACCGGCTGGAGCCGGGAGAGTTGTGCCTCGAGATAACCGAGGCCGGGCTGCTCGAAGAGCGGGCGCGCTGCGGGGAAACTTTGGACGCCCTAGTGGCAATGGGTGCCCGGCTCTCGCTGGACGACTTCGGGGCAGGGTACTCCTCGCTCGCCCACCTCCATGCCTTCCGGGTGAACACCTTGAAGATCGACCGCAGCTTCGTGGAACGCCTCGGTGGCGAGACGGCCGATGCGTCGGTCGTCGCCGGCGTCGTGGCCATGGCTCACGCCCTCGGCATGTCCGTAGTGGCAGAAGGCGTGGAGACAGAATCGGAGCTTCGTAAGGTCACCGAGCTGGACTGCGACGAGGCCCAGGGCTTCCTCTTCGCCAAGCCCCTCACAGCAGAGGTGGTCACCGGCCTCCTCGCCGGCCAGCCGGGCAACGCTCTCACGGCCTGAGGGCCGGCCCGGGCGGCCTTGGGCCTGGACGCTAACCTAGTGCTCCTGGCCCAGCCATTCCGGCGCGGCTTGCAGGAGGTACTTGCTCACGTCGAGCGCATGGTCAAAAACCTCACACAGCATTTCCTCGCCGGCCAGCACCCGCGCCAGGGAAATCTTCTGGTGGGCGATCACGGTGAGCTTGCGTTCGGGGGGGTCGGTGGCAGAAGGGTAGCTGTCTATGGCCGACACCTCGAGAGGGAAGTCGACGCCGCCCACGCCGGCTAGGTCGATGGCCAGCCGGAGCAAGTCGGGCCCGTGAGGCAATGGCGGTAGCGCCCAGGTGAAGGTGAGGGGGAAGTGGTAATCGTCGGGCGGGTCGGCACCCTCTGGCAGCTCTTCGACGGCGTCTTCGAAACTGAGCAGCACCCTCGGGTCTACCTCTAGGGCGAGGTGCAGGTCGAGGGGGCCGTTGCAGGCCTCCTCGGGGTGCAAGTCGACCTCCCAAGCCTGGTGGAGCGAGTAGGTTTCGACGAGGTGCCTCTCGTCGTGGACATGGAACCCGTGGTCCACGGCGTGGTCTTTCAGCTCGGCGACGTACCCGGCCACATCGATGACGGCCATTGCCACAAAGCTACTCGTAACGCCGCGACAGGCAACGTCCGCCTGGTTGCGACGGTTGTCCCCGAGGCGAGCGAGCATGAAGTTCTCTGCACGACAACCGGGCCGACGTTCCTGGAGGCAGCGTTAGTGGGGCCTTGAGCGCGACCCATTGGCTTGTGGAGATCCTCGGCCAGGCAGCCGACGCCGTATTGGAGGCGCTCGCCGGTCAGGAGGACTGGGGGTTGACCGGCGGGCGGGACGGCGAGTACCGCCACGACATCGTCGCCGACGCTGCGGCTCTGCGCGTGCTCGAGGCGGCCGGGCTCGGTGTGTTCTCAGAGGAGTCCGGCCTCCACGGCGGGGACAGGGAGGTCCTCGTGGTGGTGGACCCGGTCGACGGTTCGACTAACGCGTCGCGGGGCCTTCCGTGGTGGGGCGTGAGCCTCTGTGCCTTAGACGCCGAGGGCCCGGCGGCTGCGGTGGTGGCCAACCCCCGCACCAGCGAGCGCTTCGAAGCCTCGAGGGGTGAGGGAGCACGGCGTAACGGCCTGGCCATTTCACCGAGCGTGGCCAACCGTATTGCCGGGTCCGTGCTCGCCTTCAACGGTTACCCAGCGGCACATTTGGGCTGGGCCCAGTACCGCTCCCTCGGAGCCGCAGCCCTCGACTTGTGCGCGGTCGCCTGGGGCGCCCTGGACGGGTTTGTGGACTGCAGTGCAGACGGCCTGGCGCCGTGGGACTACCTGGGGGGCATGCTTGTGTGCCGCGAAGCAGGAGCCGTAGTAGCCGAAGTTTATGGTCGCGAACTGGTCCTACGTGGTCCGGGGGAGCGAAGGTCTCTTGTCGCCGCGGCGACGGAGGAGCTTGCCGACGAACTGTTGGCCGCCCGCAGGGCCTTTGACGCGAGAAAAATCAGTTGACTTCCTCGCCATGACGTGGTGGCATGGTGAGGTAGCAGTAGAGCGCGCCCGGAAGGAGGACAGCACGGTGAGCAGCATGCAAGGACCGAGGCTGTCGGTGGCGCGTCCCTGGGGCGAAGGGCGTCTTGCGGGCTGGCAGCCGGCCACGGTGAAGCCGACCACTGTGTCAACGGTCATAGCCCGAGCCAGCCACCGCAATACCACCGGCCTCATTGGGACCTTCCCGCGGGATCTCTTTATGCCCAAGTGGTACTGCAACCCCGAGCGGCCCATGAGCCAGAGGGAGCGATTACCGAGTTGACCTCCTCTCGCTGCAAGGCTCAAAAGGCCGCCGGGGCGCACCCGGCGGCCTTTCTTTTTCCCCTAAAGCCCTACAGCAGCAGCACTTGATACGACGAGCAAGCGAAAGGAACCGTGAAGATGTTCGCCTATAGCTCCGACGTCAGCGACTCTGACTTGAGTGAGCCGGAGGAGCTCGATTGGCAGGACGCGGCCTGCCGTGACGGCTCGGGGGCGCTCACCGCTGTTTTCTTCTCGGACGAAGTGGCGGACATCGAGCTCGCCAAGGGCCTGTGCGCGCGCTGCGACCTCGTGGTCCCGTGCCTAGAGGGCGCTCTCGCCCGGCGCGAGCCAGCCGGCGTCTGGGGCGGCCAGCTCTTTGTCGAGGGCCAGGTCGTCGCGTTCAAGCGCAAGCGCGGGCGCCCGAGGAAGACCACTTCAATTGCGCCGGCCCCGATTGCGCCGGCCCCGATTGCGCCGGCCCCGATTGCGCCGGCCCCGATTGCGCCGGCCCCGATTGCGCCGGCGCCTGCCGCCGTTGTCCGCCCGGCGGAGGAGAGGAAGAGCGCCTAAAAGGGGCCGCCCGGACAAACCGGGCGGCCCCTGGCGCGCGGGCGCTACGATGAAGCGCTCGGGCGCTTAGCTCAGTTGGAAGAGCGTCGCCCTTACAAGGCGAAGGTCGCGGGACCGAGGCCCGCAGCGCCCACTACAAAGGCAGGCTTAGAAGTGGCGAGAGTCGGGGTTACACCCGGAATTGTAATTGGTCGCGTCGTCCAGTACCCTGGGTATTGATGTCCGCGCGCAGGTGCGCGGCCAGAGCAAACCGAAAGGGGTTTAATAGTGGCCCGGATCACGCAAGTAGTGGTTACTTGCGACTTGGAGGACGGCGAAGTCAGCGCCTCGGATTCGATATCGTTCATCTACGGCGGAAAGACATACACGCTCGACCTTTGCAAGAAGCACCTCGAAGAAGTGAAGAGCGCATTGGAGACCTATGCCCAGGCCGGCCATCAGGTCGGTCGAGGCGGGCGCGGCCGGCGCCGTGCCGTTGGTGCAGGGCGCGGCGGGCGTTCGACGCGGCCGGCAGCAGCGGGGCGCGGTGAATCTCAGGCCGCTATCCGCGAATGGGCGCGAGCCCAGGGTTATGCGGTCGGGGACCGCGGGCGTATACCAG
>DAHWQF010000136.1:7437-8045 GCA_027334785.1 Acidimicrobiaceae bacterium | reverse complement strand
GCGCTTGGCGTCGCTATTTGGCACGCTGGCGCACCGAGGAGTTGGTAACGCACCCAGTTGAGCCAGAAGCGCTCTTACCTGGTGCGCTGCGCGTCGTTGCGCCGGTCAGGGTAGGGGTGGCCCGCGGGGGGTCATCGAGGACAAGGGGTACTTGCACGGTGCGGGATAACCGCAGCTGAACAGGCCCGTCAGTATCACGGTAGCTCGTCCAAGATCTGCCCACCGACCTAACTATGGGGACGTTCAGGCCGATTTAGGGACCCGAAGTGGTACCTTGTTATGCACATGGCGCCGTTTACTTCGCCCGTCCGCACGGTCCCAGACGACGTCCAAGCCCAGGCCAGGGCGCTTGGGGACCCAACGCGCTTTCGCATCTTCCGCTACATCTTCGAGGCCGCCAGGCCGGTGGACGTGGCCGAGCTGACCAGCTACACCCAGCTCAACCACAATGCTGTCCGCCAGCACCTGGACGTGCTCACTTCAGCTGGCCTCGTCACCGAAGGCCAAGAGGAGCGGACCCGTCCAGGGCGGCCCCGCCTCCTCTACGAGTCCGCCCCCGACTCGGCCGGGCTGTGGGGCACGCCTGGCCCCTATGAGCAGCTGGCGAC
>DAHWQF010000136.1:2336-7329 GCA_027334785.1 Acidimicrobiaceae bacterium | reverse complement strand
CATAGGGGCCATGGAGCACGAGATGGCGCGAGCCGGCTTCAAGCCTGCCCGACGAGAGCGCGCGCGGGGGGTCGAACTGGTCCTTGAGCGCTGCCCGTTCGAGAGTGCCGCGGCCGTCAACGCCAAGGCCGTGTGCCCGTTGCACCTTGGCCTGGCCAAGGGGCTGGCCGAGGGCATCGGTGGCGTAGAGGTGGAAGGCCTGGTGCCGAAGAACCCCCACAAGGCTGGCTGCCGGCTGCTGGTCAAAAAGCCCTGACGGTGTTACCAGCCCGTCCTGCCCGCGATGGCCAGTGCCCTCCTAGGCCGGACGTCCAGGGGACCGAAGAGCCCGCGGTGCTCGAAGAGCCGGACACTGCCGGCGACCTGCCCTGCCTAGCGCACCTCGTGTGCCCGGCCTGTAGGGCGGTGATAACAGAGGGCCACCGGCCTAGCTGCCACCTCGAGTGGCTAGGCGACGACTGATAGCTCCCGCGGCTCGGGTGCGACGAAGCTGCGGTCCAGTGACAAAGCTAATACCCGGCCTGCACTCTCCGAGGGCGCTACCAACCCGCCTAGCGGTCGCCGCCCCACACGAGCCCGCCAGACAGGCGGCCCCGCTTCCACCATTTCCCAGGTGACTACGTCCCCATGCTTGGCCTCCAATCGGTAGCGCACGGGCGCGAGCGGGGTGTCGCCCACCAGGGCAAAGCTGCTGCCAGGGCGGAGCCCCTCGAACCGCTCGAAGACCACCCTTTGGCGGAGGCCAGACTCGAGGCCCCTTACGTCGAGGGCTGCCGTCAGCCAACCTCTGCGGGCCAGGTTGTCCATCCTGACCACGAACTCAGCCGGGTCGATGTCCGTCTGGGCCAGGAGGTCAGGCAGGAGCGACGTCTCTTCCGCCAGGTGGGACGCGAATGCGGCGGCGAGAGCCTCCGCCTGTTCGGTGGCAGCGACGAGCCGGGTAGCGTTCGCGAGGCACGAGGACATCGAGGCGAGGTGCTCATGTTCGTAGACCATGCCGATTACTGGGTCTCGCAGTTGGTGGCAGGAGCGGGCGGCCGCGTAAATGGTGTCCTACACACCTCTGCCGACGCGCAGGGCATGACCTGCCCGGCCAGGAAGTCCACCAAGTCCTGGACGCAGGGCCATGCCCCGCGCTGGCCGGCAGTCGCTTCCCGGATGTTCTTGGCCCGGCGAGCTAGGCCTGAGGCGAGAGCTCGCTGGCGCAGCAAAACGGCCTGCAGGGTCCTGACCCGGAGTTCGTTGAGGGTCATGGTCTCGTTCATCGGGGTCCTCTCGATACCTGTACTTAAGTCTAGCTCAAACTAGACTAAAGGTCCAGTGGTTTCGGCCCTGGAAGCCGACAAAACCAGGCTTGGTACTTAGGTCCTCCAGAAACGGCTGTTGTACAGACATCCGCAACTATAACTAGGGACTTTCGGCCCGGTCGGTGCCGGCGGGGCTTGGGGTATCGTGGTACGATGCTTGAGGTAGCGCCCGAGGAGGTCGGTTCAGATCTCGAGGTCTTGTCCCGGGCGGAGTGCCTCGACCTGCTGGGGAGGGAGCGCGTCGGCCGGGTCGGAGTAAGCTTGGGTGCTCTTCCGGTCATCTTGCCTGTGAACTACACGCTGCTCGACCACTCCGTGCTCATCCGTACGGTGGCTGGCACCAAACTGGCTGCCGCTACCACACGTACGGTCGTCGCCTTCGAGGTGGACTCCTACAAAGAGGATGGGCTGGCCGGCTGGAGCGTTCTCGTGGTGGGAAGGGCCTCGGAGGTGACGGGGCAGGACGAGTTGAGCCGGGCCAGGGAGGCGCACCTAGAAGCGTGGGGCGCGCCCGGTGCCGCGCATCATTTGGTGGCGATCGAGATAGAACTTGTCAGCGGCCGGCGCTTTGCCCACAGAGTGGCGTGAGGCTCGATAGAGAACAATAACCGCGATCCGTTCGCCCGAAAGGGGTACTTGGTCAGGCGTCATCTCGCGCCGGCGGGCTCACTTCACCTTTTGCTTCGTGGCTACTTCGGGAGAGGGCTGGGCGGTGCCACCCTTGCGCGCCGCTACGTGGTCAGCATCGGCCACGGGGCCAGCGAAGCCATGAGGCCGCTGTACTGGTGCCAGCCCGGCCCGGGCGTCTGGCAGTTCGAGGGCCAGGCGGTCCAGTTCCTCGAGATGGAGAGCGGAAAGGTCTTCGAGCCGCGCCGCCCCGGCCTCGGTCAGGTAGAGCCGCACGATGCGGTGGTCCTCGTCGTCCCTCAGCCGGTACACGAGCCCCGCTGCTTCGGCCCGGTCCACGAGGCCGACGACGCTGTGATGGCGCAGTAGAAGGTAGTCGGCGACCTCACCTATCGTCGGGGCGGGCTGGTCGCCATGACCTCGGATGGCCAAGAGCAACTGGTGCTGGGCGGGGGTCAGGCCGGCGGCTCTGGCCTGGCGCTCGCTCCAGCGTTCGAAGTGGCGAAGCCCAGTACGCAAGGCAAGCAAACGCGCGTAAGCGGCGTTAGACAAGGGCATCCTGGCAACGATGTTATCTCACTGCGACTCTCCTGCTTGGGACTTTCGGACCTCGGTGAGCCCTGCCAATCGGGCGACCCGCCGGACGAGCAAGAAACTCCGGTACATGTTTGGTCCCCCACCCCAGGGTTTTCGTACATCCCCCATCGATGGGACCAAAGTGCTTACCTGCTATCAGCAACTCACAGCCGAGTGCTGTAACGCCAGGACATCCAGTTCTGGTCGGTCCTATCGATCTCAGGCGAGTTGTCTCTATGCACACAACGGATTTTTCAAGGTGCTCTGGGTCGGAAGCGGCTCTACCGGCCATCTGCTGGTCCTTTTTTGGCTTCTTGGGATGATTTTGCCACGACAGCCGATGCCCAGCGCGCGCCAGGACGTGCTTGGGGAGGCCTTGCCTGAAAAAACGATTGTTCGCGACCTGAGTTCGGGTAATGTGCAGGAAGGAAGACGCCCAGGCGACGCGGCACGATTCAGCGCCAACGGTGAGCGCGTTGGGCGGTACCCTCCGTAGCGGGGGCGTGAGTTTGTGCTAGAGCGAAGGAGATGAGCAGTGGGCCGCCTCGACCGCGAAGGGCGATCATGGCACGAGGCCCCAAGGCCAGGATGGGAGGCAGAAGCCGATCTCGCCGCCTCTCCCCAATATGGCGAACATCTCGTTGAGGAATGCGAAGCTTTCCTGAGCGGGCGCTTTGCCCAACTAGGGTCCAAGCACCAGCCGGTCGAGCCGTGGGCCCAGCTCAACAAGGTTGCCCACGCCCAACCTGAAGAACTCAGGGCTCTCGCCGCCAGCACCGGCTCTTGGTACCGGGTCGGCGCTTGGCTCGGGGGGCATCGGTCGAGGCGTTGGCAGCGAGCTGTGTCGGAGATAGCCTCTGACTTGCTCAGCCTTTCGGGGGGGAGCCCTCGGGCCCTCAGGCGCCTCCAGGTGCACGCGCTGGTCCCTCTCGAACTGGAGTTGGCGGCAGGGGGCTACCGGTACCGCGTCACGCCGGAAGCCATGGTCATGAGGGCGCGAGCGGCACTTTCTACACATCCAAGCTCGCTGGCCTGGAGGAGCGGTCGATGGAGAGCGAGCAAGCCTTTCGCTGGATGACTGGTGCTGGGACGGCACCGGGCTGGGAGGCAGGGCGCGACCTCCCGACGTTTTTGTTGCCCTGGAGTGGTCAGGGTCCCGGCCGGTACGTGGGCTGGCTCTTCGCCGGCGCGCCTGGGCCGCGGATGAGCGAGGCTGAGGAGAAAAGGATAAGCCTTCAAGTCCCCGGAGGTGCGACCGTCGACGCAGCAGCCGGTACGGTCAGCTTCAACGGCGTTGCCGTGCGCCTGGACGCAGTGGCCTTGCCGACGCACCGCTTCGTGCTTGCCGGCTTGTCAGACCCGACCGTCGTGGTGCGGGCAGGGGCCAGGGTGCGCGTCGAGGTCGTCAACGAGGACCCGACGAGCGCGCACGGCTGGGTTGTTGCCAAGAAAGGAGCGACCTCGTCGTGGATGCCGATGGCCGAGACGACGCCGGCCTTCCCGGGCTCGGTGCTCTGGTTCCTCGGTGACCCCACTGCAGCAGGCCCTCACGTAGGCACCGTCAGCTTCCGAGCGTCCACACCGGGCATCTACCAGTACCTGGACCCGGTGCCGGGCAATGCCAAGCTGGGCATGACCGGCACCTTGGTCGTGAGGGCCGTCTAAGTAGCCTCCTTCGAGGGCTGACTGTATGTCAGGCGGCCCTCGGGCTCCTTCGAGGGCTGACCGATGTCAGGCGGCCCTCATGCTCGGGCGTGACGGCGACAGGGCGTCGGCTGTCCCTCCGTCGGTGTGCCCTCGCCGGCGCCGGGCCAGAGCAGCACCGGCGGCAACGGCGGCGAAGCAGGAGGCGGCGCCCACGAGCAGGCCGGTACGGGGCTCGGACTCGGAGATGACCCAGCCGATGGCCGGGCCGCCGATCGGTGTCGTGCCCTGGAAGGCCAGTTGCCAGAGCGAGAGGGACCGTCCCCGCATCGTCGGCTTCGAGCTGAGCTGGATGGTCGAATTGCCGACCGAGACGAATGACACGCTGCCCCACCCGACGAATAAGAGCCCGACGTAGGCGAGGTCGAGCGACGGTGCCAGCGCCGTGAAGAGGATCGCCAGGCCGAAGCCGACCGCACCGAGGACCACAGGGCGCACCCCCGTCCGGCCTCGGGCAGCCGTGATGAGCCCTCCCGCGACCGCCCCGATGCCCATGAAGGCAGTCATGAAGCCGTAGGCCTCCGAGCCGCCATGGAATGTGCGGGTGGCGAAGAGGGGGAGGCTCACCGTGAACTCGTAAGCCAGGGTGCCGACCAGGCCCATCATTACTAGGGGGACGGCGATCTCGGTGGTGTGGGCCGCGTAGGAGATCCCCTCGCGGAGCTGCCCCTTGGCTCTCGGCTCGGGTGGGCTCGGGCGGAGGGCGCTCTTGTCCATGACGAGGAGCGAAGTGACTACCGCCACGAAACTCGCTGCGTTGAGCAGGAAACAGATGCCAA
>DAHWQF010000136.1:0-2238 GCA_027334785.1 Acidimicrobiaceae bacterium | reverse complement strand
CACCGAGTTGAGCGTGACAGCGTTGCGCAGGTTGTCCCGGCCCACCATTTCTCGTATGAAGGCCTGCCGGGATGGGTTCTCGAAGACGTTGTTGAGGCCGAGCACCACGGCCAGGGCGCAGACCTGCCAGAAGCGGGCCCTACCGAGCACGACGAGGGCCCCGAGGGCAAGTGCCTGCAGCCCCATCAAGGCCTGCAAGACAGCCATCATCTTGCGCTTGTCCACCCGGTCGGCCACGACCCCGCCGTAAGGGGCGAGCAACAGGACCGGCAGCGCCTGGATGGCTACCACGAGCCCTAGGTCCGTGGCCGAGTGGGTGAGCTCGAGGACGAGCCAGGCCTGCGCGGTCGTCTGCATCCAGGTACCGATGAGCGAGATGGACTGGCCGGTGAAATAGAGGCGGTAGTTGGGGACCCGGAGTGATGCGAAGGTCCGGTTCCCGAGGCGGAGCAGGTGGCGCCTCATGGGTTTTGCGCCTTCAACTGATAGGCGAGGGCCTCGAGAGCAGGCAGCCCCTCCAGGATCGCGGCGCGCTCAGCCGGAGAGAGCCGGGCCAGCCCGAGCGACAATAAGTGGCCGCGTTGTCTCCGGATCTCCGTGTGGACACGTTGCCCGGCGGCGGTCGCTTCGACGAGCGATGCCCGGTGGTCGGACGGGTCCACCTGGCGCATGACAAGGCCCGCCTTTTCCAGGTCGTGGACGAGCCTGGACAACATGGTCGGGTTCATGGATTCAGTAGAGGCGAGTAGGGACAGGCGGAGCGGGCCCTGCCGGACGACGCCGGCGAGGACGCTTGCTCCCGCCGGGGTGAGCGAGGCGCCGGCCCAGGCCCGGTCCGAGTGCCGGAAGAGCCGCGCCACCACGGCGCGGAGCCGTTCGGCCGTCCCGGGGCCTTCTGTCCCCTCAGGCCGAAACAGCGTCACGTCACCCAGCACTAGTCAACCTCCTGGCGCCGGCCAGGACCGGGCGACCGTTCTAGTTGCTTGTCGAATAGCAACCATCTTAGCTTACGCGGGAGCGAGGGCGTCCCGGCTACTCGGTTTTATCCGCGAAGGACTTTGGGCCATTCAGGACGACCGCAATCGGGAAGTTCTACTGCCCTCAGGCCCGTTGCGGCCCACTCCAGGCGTTGAACCGCTGCACGCCCAGTTCACAGGGCAAGCAGGTGGACGCAAGGCGGGATTGGGCGATGGCAGTCTTATTACGATAACATCTTGGTAAGATGCAATTGCCCTACCGCTTCTACCTGGCGCGCCGGCTCGAAGGTCCAGCCGCGCCTCGCCATCTTGAAGCCGATCTCTTCTGCGATCAGCATCGGCACCGGCGGCCCCTTCGGTGCCGAGGGCCCGATCATCTTGACCGGCGGCGCCTTCGGCTCGATCGTCGGCCAGTCCCGGCCGCGGCGCCGGCGAGGCCGCTCCTCGGTGGGCTCGAACGGCCGCCCAGCGCCGTGCCCCTGTACCCGGTCCTCGACGAAGGCGGGGGCCTTGTCGGTGGCGTTCCTTGGTCCGCTGTGCTGGCGGCCAGGTCCAACGGGGCTAAGCGGGTGGGCGAGGCCATGGTCCCGCCGCGCGCGGTCGCCCATCCCGATGAGATCCTGCGGGGCGTCGCCGACCGCATGGCTGCCCTCGGGCTCGGGGTTTTGCCCGTCGTCGACCGGTCCGAGCCCCGCCACCTAGACGGGCTCGTCACCCAGTTCGACCTGCTCGAGGCGCGCCAAAAGCTCCTCGAAGAGGAACGCCGTGCAGAGTGGGTGCTCACGTTGCGCCGCGTGCGGGCCAGGAGCACTGCCGTCGAACCGCCTGTGTAGATCCGGGCCCGCTGCTGGCCAAGCCGGAGGGCACGATGAAGCGGTCAGGCGACCCTTTCGGCTTCGTCCTCCAGGGCCACAAAGGGCTCTACCCGCTGAGAATGAGCGGAGACCTGCCGAAGCGTCCTTTGGGCGGGCTCGGGGAGCAGGCGCGTCAAGAGCAGGCCGATCCCGGCGGCGAGGGCGGCTATGGCCAGCATCGGGCGCAGCCCGAACTGTGCATCGAGGGCCGGCACGAGGAACACCCCGACGAACGCGCCGAGCTTGCCCAACCCGGCCGCCACCCCGTGCCCCGTCGTGCGCGAGTACACCGGGAAGACCTCCGATGGCAGCACGAAGGTCGTTGTGTTGGGGCCGAACTCGACGAAGAAGTAACTGAGCCCGAACACGGCGATGAAGGCACCGATACTGGCCGTCAGGGCGGGCAC
>DAHWQF010000135.1 GCA_027334785.1 Acidimicrobiaceae bacterium | reverse complement strand
GATGTGCCCGGTGCCTGGGCCCCGGGCGGCCCGCTCGCCGGGGCCAGCATTGCCGTGGTCGACCGAGGAGGCGTCGCGCTCGGCATAGCCTCTCGGACCGAAGCTGACCACACCTTGAGGGGGACCAAGCACCGGGTGGCCGAAAAGCGCGAGGTCACGGTGTTCCGGGGGTTGCACGATGGGCGCACGGGCATCATGGTGCCTGAAGTCAAGGCCGGTCAGGTGAGCGGGCTCACGCTGCTGCACGCTCGCTTCGCCGAGCACCTGAGCCCCGAAGTAGCGAGGGCGGTCCTCCAGGCTTACCAGGGCCGCTACCAGGCCTTGGTAGACGCCGTGACCGAGGCCCACCCGAGCTTCGACGACACGGTCTTGGGCCGCGTCCCCGTCATCGAGCTCCTGACCGAGCCGGTCGCCGTCCTCGCCCGGTACTGGGCCGCCTGACCGCCACGGCGTACGCTACCCGAAGTGAGCGGAGCTGTTCAGAGTCCGGGGGGCGTCCCGGTTGGCTTGGGGCTCGACCTGGTGGACATAGCGCGTTTCGCGACCGCGCTGGCGCGCTACCCGCGGATGCATGAGAGGCTCTTTACGCCGGCAGAGCGCGAGTACGCCGGTTCCTTCGCCGACCCGGCACCGAGCCTCGCCGCTCGCTTCGCCGCCAAGGAGGCGGTGATGAAGGCGCTCGGCGTCGGGCTGGGGGCATTTGCCTTCCCCGAGGTCGAGGTGGGGCGCCAGGCCAGCGGCCAGCCTTATTTGAAGTTGCACGGCCGGGCCAGCGAGCTGGCGTCAGGGCGCGGAATCGGGGCCTGGCTCCTCAGCCTGACCCACAGCGAGACGACGGCGGGCGCGGTGGTTGTCGCCATCTCGTGGTAGCACGGTTGTCGTGAAACCCGTACTCACCCCTTTGGAGATGGCCGGCGTCGACCGCCAGGCCGAGGAACCGAGCGAGGTGCTGGTCGGCCGGGCTGGGGCGGCAGTCGCCCGCCGGGCCGCCCGGCTGCTCGGCGGGGCCTTCGGCCGGCGGGTCGTAGTCGTCGCCGGCAAGGGCAACAACGGCGCCGACGGGCGGACGGCGGGCCGGCTGCTAGAGGAGCGCGGAGCAAAAGTGACCGTGCTCGCGGCTGGCAACCTGGCTCCCTCCGAGCCGCTCCCTGACGCCGACCTCGTGATCGACGCCGCTTATGGGACCGGGCTCCAACGGGCCTATTCTCCGCCCACTGCGGGAAGTTGTCCGGTGCTGGCCGTCGACATCCCCTCGGGGCTCTCGGGCCTGACCGGGGAGGTGCCAGAGGGCGGGGGCGCGCTGGCGGCGGCGGCCACGGTGACGTTCGCCTCGCTGAAGCCGGGCTTGTTCTTCGGCTCCGGGCCGGACCTGGCCGGCGAGGTGGAGATGGCTGACATCGGCCTCGGGCCCCTGGTGGACGCCGCCGCCCGCTGCTGGCTCGTCGAGGACGCCGACGTGTGGCGGCTGCTCGGGGCGCGGCCCCATGAGGCTCACAAGTGGCAGGCGGCCGTCCAGGTCGTCGCTGGCTCCCCGGGCATGACCGGTGCGCCTTGGCTGGTCAGCCGGGGCGCGCTCCGGGCCGGCGCCGGCTACGTGCGCCTCTCCATGCCTGGGGTGGACCCCTCCGTGCTCCCCCCGAGCGAGCTCGTCCATCTCCCGGTCCCCCGCGCCGGTTGGCACGAGCACGTCCTGGCCGGGATCTCGAGGGTGAAAGCGCTCGTCGTCGGCCCGGGCCTCGGCACGCCGCCGGCCGAGGGCGGTGCCGGCGGGCCAGCTGCCGGCGGGCCAGGTGCCGTCGGCCCTCCCAGGCTCCCCGGCGGCGAGGTTGGGCTCCTGTTGGCCGGCGCGCCTGTCCCCGCCGTGGTGGACGCCGACGGCCTGAACGCCCTGGGGAGCCTGGAAGCCCTCGCCGCCATCACGGCCCGGCGTCGGGCGCCCACGGTGATAACTCCCCACGCGGGAGAGCTAGCTCGTCTGGCCGGCCGGCCCCCGGGCCCCGATCGCCTGGCCGCCGCCCGGGAAGCTGCCGCCCGGAGCGGCGCCATCGTGTTGCTGAAGGGCTCGACGACGACCGTGGTCCACCCCGACGGACGGGCATTGCTGGCTGCAGCCGGGGACTCGCGGCTCGCCACTGCGGGGACGGGGGACGTGCTCTCGGGGGTGGTAGGTGCGTTCCTGGCCCGGGGCGTGCCGGCGTTCGAAGCCGCCGCGCTGGCCGCTCAGGTCCACGGCCAGGCGGCTCGGACCGGCTACAAAGAAGGGTTGGTGGCAGGAGACCTCCCCGAGCTCGTGGCGGCGTGGCTGTCGGGCCGCCCGCCGAGCAGATGACCGACGCCCAACCCCGCGGGCTAGCTACCAGGGTGGCAGGCTGGCTCCGGCCGGCCTGGGTCGAGGTCGACCTCGAAGCGCTGCGTTGCAACGTCTCCTACCTCCGCGATCTCGTTGCGCCCGCGGCCGTGTGCGCCGTGGTGAAGGCGGACGGCTACGGCCACGGCGCGGTCCCCGTGGCCCGGGCGGCGCTCGCCGCCGGCGCCAAGTGGCTGGCGGTCGCCCTCGCCGAGGAGGGCCATGAGCTCCGCCAGGCCGGCATCGACGCACCGGTCCTCGTACTTTCTGAACCCCCCGCCGAGGCCATGGAACTCGTGGCCGAAGACGGCCTGAGCGCGACCGTCTATACCCACGACGGGCTCGCCTCCCTGGCCAAGGCGGCCAAAGCCCGACCCCCAGGGCAGCGTGCCTCGGTCCACATCAAGCTGGACACGGGGATGCACCGTGTGGGCACCGGCCCCGAGGACGCCCTCCAGCTCGCGCGCGAGGTGGCCGCCGAGCCTCGCCTCAGGCTGGACGGGCTCTTCACCCACTTCGCGGTGGCCGACGAGCCGGGCAATGGGTTCACGGCGGTGCAGCTCGAGCGCCTGGGAGAGCTGGAACGGGCCCTGGCGAGAGCCGGTATCTCGCCGGAACTGGTGCACGCGGCCAACTCCGCCGGCGCACTCTTTCACCCTGAGGCCCGGCTCGACATGGTGCGGCCGGGGATGGCGCTCTATGGGCTGGCCCCCTCGCTCGCCGTCCGTGGGCACCCGCTGGTGCAGCCGCTCAGGCCCGCGCTCTCGCTGAAGGCGCGCGTCTCCTATGCCAAGACGCTCTCTGCCGGCGAAGGCCTTTCCTACGGCCTCCACTACCGCCTGGCCCGCGACGCGGACATCGCCACCGTCCCCCTCGGTTATGCCGACGGCGTACCGAGACGGCTCTTCGAGGTCGGGGGCGAGGTGCTGATAGGTGGCCGCCGCTTCCCGGTCGCGGGCTCGGTCACCATGGACCAGCTCATGGTGGACTGCGGGCCTGGCTCGGGAGTGCGGGCCGGGGACGAGGTGGTCCTGGTGGGCCGGCAGGGGACCGAAGAGATCGGCGCCTGGGAGTGGGCCGAACGGCTCGGCACGATCGCTTACGAGGTCACGTGCGCGCTCTCGCCCCGCCTGCCCCGCGTCTACTTGGGCTAGGAGGTCGCCCTAGTAAACGGCGCTCACCACGAAGTCAATGCAGGCCGTGAGCGCCTCGATGTCAGACGGCTCGATGGCCGGGAACATGGCGATGCGCAACTGGTTGCGCCCGAGCCGGCGGTAGGGCTCGGTGTCCACGATCCCGTTGGCGCGCAGTACCTTCGCCACTGTCGCGGCGTGCACGCTCGGGTCGAAATCGATCGTGCCTACGACATGGGAGCGCTCGTCGGGCTTGGCGACAAAAGGCGTCACGAAGGTGCTCGCCTCGGCCCACCCGTAGAGGGCCTCCGCTGAACGGTCGCAACGCCCGCAGGCGAAGTCGAGGCCGCCGCTTTCCAGGATCCACTCGACCTGGGCCAGCGCCAGTACCAAGGTGGCCACCGCGGGTGTGTTGTAGGTCTGGTCCAGCCGGCTGTTCTCTATGGCGGTCGAGAGGTCGAGGAAAGAGGGCACGAAGCGGCCCGAGGCCCGGGTCCGCTCTGTCCTGGTGATGGCGGCTGGTGACAGGAGCGCGATCCAAAGACCCCCGTCGGAGGCGAGCCCCTTTTGGGGGGCGAAGTAGTAGGCGTCGGCCTCCGCGGGCTCGAGGCGGAGGCCGGCAGCGGCCGAGGTCCCGTCGACGGCTACCAAGGCGCTCGGGTTGGCGCCGGCCGGGCGTTGGATGTCCATCATCACGCCGGTCGAAGTTTCGTTATGGGTGAAGGCGTAGAGGTCAACGTCCTCGCGCGCTTCGGGCCACGGGTGCGTGCCGGGGGCGCTCTCTATCACGTCGGCGCCGGCGAGCCAGGGTGCGGCCTGGGCGGCCTGGGCGAACTTGGACGAGAACTCGCCGAAGGACAGGTGCTGGCTCCGCCGCTCGATCAGGCAGAAGGTGGCGATGTCCCAAAAAGCAGTCGTGCCCCCGTTGCCGAGCGCGACTTCGTAGCCCTCGGGCAGCCCAAACAGTTCGGAGATGCCCGAGCGTAGGCGCCTCACCAGGGACTTGACCGGCTCTTGGCGGTGGCTCGTCCCGAGCACACCGGCGTTGGCCATGAGCCGTTGGAGCGCCTCCTTGCGCACCTTGGAGGGCCCGGAGCCAAAGCGCCCGTCCGAGGGCTTCAGGCTGGCCGGGATGACGATGTCGGGGACGCCGGCGTCTCTGTTCGTCGCGCTTTGGTTTGTCCCGTCGGGCGCGGCGTTACGGGTAGCGGGAGCCATGCGCCCAGTTTGCCAGGCGTGGCCGACGGAGCGGTGAGCGCATGTAGCGCATGTGAGGCCGCCTCAGGTGGTGGCGCCCCCACCCTCTCACCACGGGAAGCGTGAGAAGATGGTGCTGGTGAGCGAGCTTCGAGCCAAATTGGGCGTCGCGGGTACCCTCCTGCTCGTGCTCGTGGTGGCGGCTGCTGCGGGTGCGGCCGGGGGGCCGGCTGCCGCGGGCAGCGCCTCCGTGGGCGGCCTCGGCGTCCCCGACTGGGCGGGCAGCCTCGTCGTCGGTTTTGTGGCCGCGGGGGGCACCGTGCTCGTGTACGGGTTGGTGGCAGGGCTGTTGAGCACCATGCGGGGCCGCCGCCGTTTCTTCACCAAGAAGCTGCCCTGGTGGTACTGGCCGATCACGGTCGCCGTCGTGGCCGCGGCCACAGCCCTTCTACTCGGGCTGCTCGCTCTCCTGGCGCACGGCAAAGTTCATGGGCGGGCATCTTCGCCCGTGGGCCTCCGGTTGCCCGTATCAAGTGCTCCTCACTTCGCCAGTAGGGCCAACCCGAGCTTCTCCTGGGAGCCGTTGGTGGCCGGGGCCGCCCTGGCGTTGGCGGCGGTGGTCGCCTATGCGCTCATGACCCGGCGGAGGGCACGGCCCACTTCCTTGCCCAAACCGCTCGTCGAGCGTGAAGCCCTTCTCCAGCGCCGGCGCGAGGCGGTGGCTGCCATCGACGAGTCGCTCGACGCGCTCTGGGCCGAGCCCGACCCCCGCAAGGCGGTGATCGCCGCCTACGCCCGTATGGACAGCTGGCTGGCGAGGGCCGGTTTCGGGAGGCGAGCTTCGGAAGCGCCCTTCGAGCACCTCGACCGGGTGATGGGAGGCCTCGGCGCCACGGCTGCGGTCGGGGCGGCACTGGCCGAGCTCTTCGAGCGGGCCAAGTTCGACCGGCGTCCGTGCGGTGCCGAGATGAAGCAATCGGCGCTCAGCGCGTTGGTGAAATTGCGGGGCGAACTGGCGGCGGCGGCACTTCTGCCGGCGCTGCCCGGGCCATGAGCCGAGGCCGGGCTTTCGCGCTCGCACTGTCGGTCCTCGTCGCCGGCGCCGGGAGCTGGGGGCTCTACTACAGCGGCGCGCTCGGGGCGGCCTCCGCTCTCCGCCTCGGCGGGGGCCTTTGTGCCGGCCTGATCCTGCTCGGTGTGCTGCCTGCGCTGTGGCCGAAGGACCGGGGCCGCTTCGCGCTGGAAGAAGCGCTCGACAGCCCGCCACCTGCCCCGCCCGAGCGCCCGCGCTCGCTTCGCGACACCGAGCTCGCCCTACGCCTCGCGTGTTCGCGACAGGGCGCGTACGACTTGCATTACCGGCTGCGCCCGCTGCTCCGGCGCTTGGCAGGGCACCTGCTCCGGGTTCACCGCCTGGTCGACTTGGACCGCGACCAAGCGGCGGCCCGGGAACTGTTGGGCGAAGACCTCTGGCAACTGGTGCGGCCAGACGCGAGCGCCCCGAACCAGCGCGGGGGCCGCGGCGTCGCCCCTTCCAGGCTGGCCCGTTGGGTCGAGAGGCTGGAGTCGCTGTGAGACCCCGGCGGCCGGAGCTACGGTGAGCGCGCCGGGGCCGGCTGGCCCGCCCGTGGCGCGTTTTTCTACCGGCCAAGTCGACGAACGCGCCGAGGCGGTGCTCGCGGAGGTGGGGCGGGCCATCGTGGGAAAGCGCGATGTCATCGAGCTGGTCCTGGCTGGGATGCTGGCCAACGGCCACGTTCTCTTGGAGGACTTCCCGGGGCTCGCCAAGACGCTGATCGTGCGGAGCTTTGCCCAGGTGATGGGGTTGGACTTCGCTCGGGCGCAGTTCACGCCGGACCTGATGCCAGCAGATATCACCGGGTCATCGGTGTTCGACCAGGCCAGTGCCAGTTTCTCGTTCCAGGCGGGGCCGGTGTTCACCAACCTCCTGCTCGCCGACGAGGTGAACCGGGCATCGCCGCGCACCCAGTCGGCCCTGCTCGAGGCCATGCAGGAGCGCCAGGTAACCGCAGACGGCGTGACACGCAAGCTCCCCAAGCCTTTTTTGGTGGTCGCGACGCAAAACCCCATCGAACTGGAGGGCACCTACCCGTTGCCCGAGGCCCAGCTCGACCGCTTCGTCCTGCGCACCTCGGTGGGCTACCCGGGCGCGGAGGCGGAATGGGAGGTGCTGGCCCGCCGGATCGAGCGCCGTTCTGATGACGTGGTGCTCCGCCAGGTGGTGGGGCGCGACGAGGTCTTGGCTATGCAGGAGAGCCTCGAGGACGTGTACGTATCGCCGGCGATCGGCCAGTACATGGTGGCCGTGGTGGGTGCCACCCGGGGCCGGCCCGCCGTCGAGATCGGTGCGAGCCCGCGGGGTTCGCTCGCCCTTATGCTCCTTTCGCGGGCAAAAGCGGTGCTGGCGGGCCGGGATTTCGTGGTGCCCGAGGACGTGAAGGCGGTGGCGGTGCCAGCCCTCGCCCACCGCCTCAGGCTCCGTCCCGACTTGTGGGTGAGGGGTGAGCGGCCCGAGACCGTGGTCGAAGCCTGCCTTTCCGAGGTGCCCGTCCCCAGCGCGGAGGACCTCGAAGCCAGCGCCGGCGGCCCCGGAGGGCGCTGAGGGTGCTGTCTTGGCGCCCGACCACAAAGGCCGCCTGCTACACCTCGCTGGTGGTGCTCGGCCTGGTGGCGGCGCTGGTTTCAGGCCGGCCCGAGGCGGCAGTCTTGGCCGCGCCTTTTGCCGTGGCGCTGGGTGCCGGGTTTTTACGCACTCGGCCGCTCGGGTTGAGCGTCACGGCCGTGGCCGGGAAGCCGACGGCCACCGAAGGCGACGAGGTCCCCGTGGCCCTCAGCTTCCGCGCCGAGGCCGAGGTCCCCGGGCTCGAAGTGCTCGTCTGCCCAGCGCCCGGGTTTTCCCTGGTGCAGGCTGGGGCCAAAAAGCCCTTGGCCGAGTCGGTCCACCCGGGCCAACCCCTTGAGCTCTCGGTCCCCTTGGTGGCCGAGCGCTGGGGCAACTTCGAGCTCGGCACGGTGGCGTTGCGGGCGCGCTCGTGGCTCGGGCTGTTCGAAGCCGGAGCCTCCGTGCCCGTCGAGGGCCGGGTGCTCGTCTACCCGCGCCCGGAGGCCCTGCGCCGGCTGGTCCGTTCGCGCGTGGCCGCCCTCCCCGCCGGCACGCATCTCTCGCCGGCCAAGGGTGGCGGCCTCGACCTGGCGGGCGTCCGGCCCTACGCCGCGGGTGACCGCGCCAAAGACGTCAACTGGCGCTCCTCTGCCCGTCACGGTGGCCTCTACATAAACGAGCGCCATCCCGAGCGGGGGAGCGACGTGGTGCTGGTCGTGGACAACTTCGACCAAAGCGTGCTCCACCGGGCCGTCACGGCGGCGTGCAGCCTAGCA
>DAHWQF010000134.1 GCA_027334785.1 Acidimicrobiaceae bacterium | reverse complement strand
GGCCGCTCGAGCGCCAGCGCTATGGCGTCGGCTAGATCGTCCACCCCCGTACCGCACAGGTAGCCCGTGGACCCATGGTTGATGAGGAGCCGTCCGTGGTTGTCGGGGTGGTCCGTCGTGACCACCGTGGCGCCTGCGGCTTGCGCCTCTAAGACGGCCAAGCCGAAACCCTCCCGCACGCTCGGGTAGGCAAAGACGCGCGAGGACTTCATGAGGCCCCACACGTCTGCCTGCCGGGGTAGCGACCCGGCGAAGGACACGCCAACCAGGCCGAGTTCGAGCGCCTTCTTCCTCAAGCGGCGCTCCTCTGGCCCGGAGCCCACGACGAGGCAGCGCAGGGCCCGCCCTCGTCCCTGCAGTACGGCGATAGCGTCTAGCAGCACGTCCACCCTCTTGTGCTCCAAGAGCCGGCCCGCGTACAGCACGTCCCATGGCTCGGGCGCGGGCGGGGCGGCCGCGATGGCGTCGAGGTCGGCACCGAGCGGCAGGAGCGATACCCGCTCCGGCGGGATGCCCTCGGCCCGGAGGCGCCCGTAGGTCTCGGGCGAGTCCACCACGATGTGGTCGGCGCAGCGAGCCGACAGCTTCTCGATCGCCGCCGAAATACGCCCCATCCGGCCCAGGTACCGGCACCAGTACTCGCCTCCCCACCACTCGTGCCACGTGACGACCAGGGGGACACGCCTCAGCCGGGAAACGAGCCAGAGAGGAACGAGGTGGAGGTAGGGCATGTGGTCGGCATCGACCACGTCCGCACCGGCTGTGGCGAGGCGCACCGACCCCAAGGCAAACATTGCTGCCTGCCAGATCGAACGCCGTGGTCCCGCGTACATGGCCCAGGGCCGGCACACGGCGCGCAGCGGTATGCCGTGCCACTCGGGCACGCTTTCCCCATCGGACCACCAACGCATGGTGTGCACTTCGAGCGCGATCTCGCCGCACGCCATGCGGCGCGCCAGTTCCCAGAGGCGCACCTCCTTGCCTCCCGCGAAAAACGGGTACAAGCCGTCGGTCACGAGCGCGACCCTGAGCCGGTCAGCCACGGAGCACCATCTCCTGGTAGACCCGTAACGACTGGGGGATCTCGCCGAGGCGCAGGGTGCCGCCTTCGTCCTCGTCGAAGTAGCTCTCGTACACGACGTGGTCCTTTTTGAACAACCTGGCCATCTGCTTCATGTAATAGGGGTCGTCGCCGCCTCCTGCGGGCGGGGCGACCTCGCCCCACTCGGGGACGCTCAGAGCTTTGCCGTGCGCCTTGGCAAACTGGACCAGTTGCTCGATACCACCCGGTTCCCGGCTAAGGAGGCGCCAGCGCTCGCGGCCGGGCGGCACTTGCTGGCCGCTGACAAGAGAGTCGTAAGCGTCGATGCCGATAATGTCCACGGCGGAGTTCCCGGGGTAGTAGTCCGAAAAAGGGATATCTTCGTAACCGGCGTTTACCGTCCAGTCGAAGAGGAAGTGCGAGCCAGGGACCTCCATCGCTCTCGCCTCCTGCGCCCAGCATTTTGCCCAAGCCGACATTTCCTCGGGCGTACCCCCGTTCCAAGCCACGCCCGAGCCCGGGTCGTTGGCTTCCGGCGAGATCCGTAGCACCGAGCGCGAGAGGCCCTCGTTCACGAGGTTGCGCCCCAAGGCCGCCGCGTAGGAGTCATAACCCCCTGAAGCGCAGATCTGGCGCCAGTTGGGCGGGACGTCCGAGGGCACCAGGCTGATGGTTATAACCAGCCTCCGCCCGGAGCGCTCGCGCACCCAGTCAGCCCAATTGCGGTCGGTTATCTTCGTCGTGGCAAACCACGGCACCTCCCATGTCGTCCACGTCGGGTTCGCGTTGTCGTAGGCCATCACACAGCTATAGACGTGGCCCGTGAGAGCGTCGACCTGCCCCAGGGTCGTGATGCTCTCCCGCGGGTACACGCAGATGGAAGAATATGTTGGGCTCGCGAGCAGACTTCGGCCCACGAACACCGCGCCCGCGCCAACAAGGAACAAAGCCACGGCAATGGCACTGCGCCGATGGCGCCTGAGCCGGGGCAGGCGCCTGCTCTCACCGCCGGGGCCCGAGACGGGCGGTTCGCTCGTCCGTGAACGGGCCGGCGCAGCCCGCAGTTCCGCTGACGTGCCCCCCACCCGGTTTTCGCCAGCCCGAGGACCGACCACCGTCATGTCCCGAGCCTGCGGAAGAAATGCCCGGCCAGGCGGCCGGCACTATAGGAACCGACCATCAGCGCGTCCACCAGGGTGGCGGCCACAAAGCGCCAAGCGCTCCCCCGGGACGGGCGGAAGCAGGCGAGCATGTGACCGGTAGCCACTGCGAGAAGCCACGTCAGGGGCAGACCGACGGCAAACCGCTTGGCGCGTGAAGCAAGGGCTAGTCCTCCCCCGGCCGCAAGCGAGGCCAGGAAGCCCCCGAAAGCGAGGTCCGGCAGGCGGACATGGCGGTAGCGCTCCAGTTGGCGGGCGCCGCCCTTGCCGCTTTGGTAGAGCCAGCGCAGGGACTGGGAAAACGACTTGCTCTCGCAATGGTCCACGGTCAGGCAGGGCACGAGGCTGGACCGGAGGCCGGCACGGGCCATGGCATGGTTGAGGGCGATGTCCTCGCCCTCAGAGAGATCCCGGTCGAAGCCGACACGGTCGAAAACCTCTCGCCGGAAAAGAGCGTTGTTACCGGTCAGGGTCATCGTGGAGGGCCGGCCACGGGGGGACAGGCCGAAGGTGCGGCACAGGTAAGCCACATCACCATCGGGCACCGCCTTTCCTCCAGCCGCGTCGTAGCCCTGGAGCGAGGCGAAGCACCGCTCGAGCCAATCGGGAGGCAGCACGATGTCCCCATCGACCATGGCTACGAACTGCCCGCTCGTATTGTCCACCCCCGTAGCGCGCGCGTTGCCCCGCCCCCCGTTTGTCGCGAGGCGCACCAGCTTCACGCGCCGGTCCTCGCGACTTAGGCCGGCCACGATGGCGGGTGTCTCGTCGGTCGAGGCGTCATCGACGACCACCACCTCGAGTACTGGCGCACCCCACTGGCTCAGGACCGAACGGATGCAGCGCTCGATATTGGGTGCTTCGTTGTAGGCGATGACGACGAAGCTGACCGGGGCGCAAGCCTGGGCGGGGCCGGGAGGGAACCGGCCTTGACGGAGGGCTTCAGTGGTAGACACGTGCGGTCGGGTCCGAATAGACAAGGTCGTCCACGTGGCGCAGGAACCTGGCGGGGAAGCGGTAGGAAACGCTCGCTCCGCTTATCGAACCATATGCGCGCCCTTGGGCGACGTCCGAAGCGGTGGCGTAAACCCACGCTCCCTGGTCAAGGGCCGTAGGCGTGAGCCACGTGTGGGGCAAGGGCGCAAAACTCGTGGCGTCCCAGATCCTGAGGGGCCCGAAGTCGTCGGTGTACACCACATGGTGGGGGCCCATGTTGGCCACGAGCCAGCGGGCGGCGCTCACCTCGCCGCGACTTATTACGAAATAGTCGTACTGGGTGCCCGAATTGGCCAAGATGGCCGAGGGGGAGCCGCCCGTAAGGACCGCCGTCTCGCCCGTGCCCGCGAGCAGCATCAAGATGAGCGCCCCGACGAACACGGTCCCGGCCCGGAGGCGCACGATCAGCCACTCGGCGCTCATGCCGAGCGCAACCGCCAGGACGATCGAGGCCTGCAACTGTGCCCGGTCCGCGTTGTACGAACCGGCGACTGTACCCGAAAGGCGGATCAGTGCCAAGAACGCGAGGAACGCGAACAGCATCACCGACACTTCGAGCGGCGCGCGCACCCCGCGCTTGGTCAGCCGTCGCAGGAAGGAGAGGGCGACGCCGCACGCTATCGCGAACAGCAACAACTCATCAACGATGATCACGAGGTCGTTTACGATCGTCGCAGATCCGGGCAACAGGGCGGGCAGGCTGTACGTAGCAGGAGCGGCGTGGGCCGGGTAGAGGCGGGTGAGGGAAGCGGGGTAGGGGTGCAACCAGGGCTCGGAGGCGCGCGCCGCCGCCCCCACCGCCACGTAGTACTGGGCTGGGCTCATCGTGGTCCCGACGTTGCCAGACAGGTAACGCTGGATGAGCGACTCACCCTTACCGTAGGGCAGGATGCGCAGCCCCTGGACCGCCATCGAGGCCACGAACTTGGTGACGTTGTGGGTGGAATGCGTGTAGAGCACGTCCCAGCCGACGATCATCCCGATGCCGAGCAGCACGGTGACGAGGCCCACCGCGGGTGCCGGCCGGCGCCTCAGGACGAGGCGGAGCACCCCGTAGCCCAACCACGTACAACCCAACAAAGCGACGGCCACGTACGACGTCGAGTAGTGCGAGACGACCAGGGCGGCCAACAGGGCGGCGATCACCGCCTGGCGGCGCTTGCCGCTCAGCTCCTCCGCGAAAAGGGCGACCACGAGGAGGGCGAAGAACAAAAAGGCGGTCTCCTGGCGCGCGAGGGCCACGAGCTGGCTCGAGAAGTCGGTGAGGACGATCATGTAAGCCGCCCCCACAAACGCGGCGCCCCCGTTTAGCCAACGTCTGGCGAGCTCGTAGGACAGCCCGGGCACGAGCGCCACGAACACCGGGTAGAGGCCCTTGAACAGGTACGTGCCCGAAATAGAAGTGAGCTTGGAGAGAGCC
The DNA here is from genome assembly GCA_027334785.1 of Acidimicrobiaceae bacterium. Taxonomy (GTDB): domain Bacteria; phylum Actinomycetota; class Acidimicrobiia; order Acidimicrobiales; family Palsa-688; genus JAJZYO01. Next base: position 3,463 of record DAHWQF010000134.1, on the reverse strand, counting down.
GCCGGCAGTGCCGTGATCGACAGCATCGACGCGTAGGGGTCCCCGTCCGCCGGCCGTGACCAGCGCCCGGCGCCAAAGGTATATGAAAACCGCTGGAACTCCTGCTGGATGTCGTAACCGAAGAGGTAATTGCCCCGGAACGAGAAGAGGTACAAGAGGGCGAGCGCGACGCAAAACAGGACCGTTTGAGCGCGTTGATGCCTTCCCGCCCGGGCTTCCAGGAAACCAAGGGCGAGGGCGAGGGCCGAAGCTCCTATGGTCAGCTGGACGGCAATAGCGCTATGGCCGGAGTTGAGCCGTTCGACGCCAACGGTCGCCAGTACCGGGAGAAGCAGCACCAAGTGCCAGGGCCGGGGGCGCCCGAAACGCGAGGGGTCGGAGGGCTTCACCAGGTTGAGCACCGGGTCGCGCCCCTTGGGGCAGACCAGTGCCAGGGCGGCCACGACAACGTTTAGTCCGATGGCGAAGGGCTCCCGGTCCAGAGGTCGTTCGACACCGAGAGGCGGTAGTAGCGTGCTCATCACCAAGGCGAGGCCCATGATCACGGCTACGCCGGCGCCGAGCACAAGGGCCGCCTGTGCGTAGCGGGACCCGAACTTGGCCCGGGCCGCTTCGACCGCTAACGCCCCAGGCAGCAGGAGGGCGATCGCGAGGGCAAGCAGGCGCGCCGCCAAGAAGTGGGGGTGCGAGACCGCCACGTCGAGCGCGCCGAGCAGCAGCGCCGTCGTGACCAGGTCACCCAGGCGGCGCCGAGGGGTAATGCCTCGGGTCGCCGAAGTCGCCGTGCCGGAGCCCATTTCCGGGCCGGCCAAGCTCGGTTCGGGGACTACGAGCGTGCTCATCGGCCTCCGGCTCCGGGCGGGACTTCGGAAGGGGTGGCCGCCTGGGTTGAGGTACCGGGTGCGGCGCCCGACGGTACGGGGGCCAGGTGGAACTCGACCGGCGCCAGGTGGCGGCCCGGCAAGCCGACCTCGACTAGGGCGGGCGAAACATGCCGCGGCACCCTCACCGAGACCGTGACCGACCTCGTCCCGCCAGCTGGCACGGCCACTGTGCCGCTACGGAGCACGAACGCGTTGTGGTCCGTGCCTACGGCGCTAGCGCGCCACGGCTGCTCGATGGCGGCGCCGGTGTAGTTCGCCACGTCGAAGTTGAAAACGAGGCGGCGTCCCGGTCCCAGGTGGGCCGGGAGGTCCCTTGGGTGCGGGAGAGAGAGCGCGACGAACCGCTGGGCCACCGGGACGAGCCCGGCTCGACGCCAGAGGGGCGAGCCGAACTGGAGGACAGCGCCTACCGCCACCACCGCCAAGACGGCAGATCCGAGCCGCAGGGCACCGGAACGTTTGACCTGCTTGGCCAGCGCGCCAGGCGCGAAGCGCTCAGTCAAGGGCGGAGCCGCGCCAGCTCCCCGCGGAGCCGACCCTGCCGGTGAAAGCCCTTCTCGCAACTTCCAAAGAACTGGTGCGTGCCGCGCCCCACCCGACTGCCCAGCAGGTCACCTCGGTGAGGCTCCCCACCCCTTGGAGCACGTGCGCCAGCACGACCTCGGCCGGGCTGGCATGCTTACGTGCCCTCCAGAGAGGCAGAGCGAGCAACAGCAGGTAACCGGGTCGCCGCAGGGAAATGGGGAGACCGAGGAGCCAGATCGGGTAGACGAAGGGCACGGGGTCGTCGTAAAGCGCCCGCAACACCCTTTCGGGATGCTTGCGGTAGAGACGAGCCCTTGCCGCCCCGTACTGGCGAGCGCGGCGCATCCGCCGGCGGAAACCGCCCCAGTCGTGATCGACACTGGCGAGCGGTTCGTAGCGGATACGGATACCGGCGTCGACCACGCGCCAGGTGAAATCGACATCCGAGCCGTACGAGAAGCCTTCGTCGAAGCCTCCGACGGTCTCGAAGACGCTCCGGTGGACGGCGAGGTTGATGGTAGGGGCCTCCTCCAGGTAGAACAGCTTCTCGGTCGGCATGGACAGTTCGAAGGTGTTGTGTGCCCCCGTGGCTCGCCCACTCACCACGAGCTCCTCGCCCCTCGCTATGGGCGCCACCAGGTGGCCGAGCCACCCTTCACAGGGGACGCAGCCCGAGTCCACGAACACGACGATGTCGCCCTTGCACGCCCTCACGCCGGCGTTGCGTTGGCACGCAATAGTCACACCGGCCCCAGGAGGCGGGTCGAAATCGACCCAGCCGACCCAGGGATGGTCCGAGCGGACGCCGTCCAGCCGGCCAGAAGAGGCATCTACGACGACCACCTCGCTCTCTGCAGACACCCCTCTGCCGGCCTCGGCGCTCAGTTCGTGACCGAGGGCGGCCAGGGTCTTCGCGAGCTGGGGTTCGTCCTTGGAGACGACGATGATCGACACGGTTGGGAGTAGCGCCTCTGCCTGCCTCTCGACACGTCCCGGCCGGGTACGGGCCACGGGCGGGCCCTCAACTGAGACGCTTTCTGCCTCGGGTTCGGGTAGAGCGCTCACCGGGACACCTCGTGCGCGTGCGGTCGCCTGTCGCGCACCGCCCCGCGGCCGCTCATCGTGCTGCCAGCAAATAACGGTGTGTCAGCACCACCTTTTGACGAGGCCGGCTCGTCGAGGGATATCACTTCCTCGCCTTCGCCTTCCGGCTCGCCGACCACGCGCAGGGCGCCCCTGCGCTTCGCCCCGCTGGCGCCGGAGCCGGCCCTGCCGAGACCATGTCGCTCCGAAGCCGGCACCGGCATGGCTGTCTCGGTGACCTGTTCGAGCGCGGCCGGACGGGGCCGAAGGCGCACGCTGCCGAGCACCCTCAGGCAGTCGAACCCGTCTCTCCAGGTGATCTTCTTGCCCTCCGCGTGAGTCCTGCCCACGTAGCTCACCGGTACCTCGTAAGGGCGGTAGCCGCGCCGGAGGAGCTCTGCGGTGATCTCCGAGTCGAGCCCGAAGTTGGCCCTCGTCAGGGTCAAGGAGCGAAAAAGGCTCGCAGGGACCATCTTCAAGCAGCTATGGAGGTCGGTAAGACAGGCATCGAAGAGCACATTGGCAACGAGGGTCGTCACCCGATTGCCAAGGGCGTAGCGGAACGAGTGGTAAACGGTGTTCATCCCAAACATCCGCACCCCGAACACGACTTCGGCCGTCCCGTCAACGATCGGCCGGAACATGTGCACCAGGTCGGAGGCCCGGTACTCGCAATCGGCGTCGAAGATCACGAAATGGCTCCCCGTGGCGAGGGAAGCAGCCGTCAGCACGGCCGCGCCCTTCCCGAGGTTGAGCGGGTGGTGGTGCACTATCACCCTTTCGTCGTCGATGCCCGAGACGAACTCGCTGGTCCCGTCCGTGCTCCCGTCATCGACGATTACGAGTTCGAAGGGGTGGCCGAGGCTCATGTCGAGGACATCACCCACCGCGGCCTCAATGGTGGAACTTTCGTTGTGCACCGGCATCAGGACCGAGAGCTTCAAGGCCGGAACGGCACCGTTTGCCTGCGT
>DAHWQF010000133.1 GCA_027334785.1 Acidimicrobiaceae bacterium | reverse complement strand
TGCCGTGCCCATCGAGGGGTGCCACAGTGGAGCGGCAGACCTAGCAGTCTCCTCGGCACAGGCCGGCCCGGTGGTCCCCACGCCCCCAATAATGCCAGACGCCGCCGGGTCTTAGCCGTAAGCGTCCCACCTGGACGAGCCGGTTGACCAGAGCAGGCCAACGTAGGGTGCTTCCTTAGCCCGGGCCTCTTGGGGCCAGGTCCTCGAAGTTCTCGACTTCTGCCGTCTCTTTCCCGGGGGGACTGGACCGCTGGGAGTTGAGCAAGGATCCGTCGGCTCAGTAGTCCGAAGGCTGGTTCAGCACCGGCGAGGCAGCGATAAGGTGTCGGAGGGTGTTTGCTGCCATGTTGGCGTCGCACCATAGTTCCTTGGCCAGGCACCGCTCGCCTTCGGCCGCAGGCGAAATTCCCTGTCTTGCGACCAAGGCCACTTCTTGGGCCAAGGCAACAAGTTCGCCGGCGGGGCCCATTTCGGCGACGTGCTCTAAATGCGCGCCCCGCTCAAGCGCAACTTCAGTCAAAGTCCCATAGGCGTCGTCGACTAAGTGTGCAAAGCGGCGGCAGATGGCCCGTACTTGCCTTCGATGCTCATTCGCGGCGAAGATGTCGTGCTGTCCCTCTGCTTCTACGAGGGCGTCCTTGGCGAGGAACATCATCTCGTCGACCAGTAGCAGTAGTTCATGGGCAATTGTGCTGCTCATCCATGTGGAAGCATAGGTGGGACCAGGCCAGCAGTCCCAGGTCGTGCCCGTCCACTCCCTCAATTCGGCGACAAGTGCGTGCGGGGGGACGCGTTGGCGGCCTGCTCGGAAGTAAGTCAGGTGCAGTGCCGTGGCACCAGCTACCACTGGGCTGAGGGCGGGAGCAGCGATCCTCGCCACTGTCACGACGGCGCCCGGGCCAGGCTCCCCGTAATGGACGACAGGGTTGCGCACCGACCACCCGGCGTCGAGCATCGCGTGGCTGGCGGCCAGGTAGGAGCGCCAGTGTGCTACAGCGCAGGATGGCGCTTCCCTTAGGACAGCCCCGTGCCAGTCCTCTCCCGTCCACTGCCTCACTTCAGCGCTGCAAACCTCGGGAGGCAGCACAGGCTCACCTTTGTGGTAGTAAGCCAAGTGGAGGCCGATGGCGTCAGGGAGCTCATGGCCAAGCGCGGGGACGGCGATCCTCGCCACTGTCACGACGGCGCCAGGGCTCGGCTCGTTGTAGCGGATAACAGGGTTGCGCACCGACCACCCGGCGTCGAGCATCGCGTGGCTGGCGGTCCTGTACACATGCCCCGGGACGGTCAACGCTTCGTCCTATCTCGTTGTGGGCGGCAAGGCCCGGGCCCGGCCCACTCGCCGATCGTCCGGCCGTCCGACAGGACGACGTAGGCCAAGAACTCGGCCTCGTGCGTATTGGTCGAGATGCCGTCCTCGACGGCGACGAGCTTGGCCTTGATGACGGCCGCCAGGGCCTGCCGTCGCCGCCGGCACTCAGCCTCGTACGCCTCCGCAGCCTGGCGCTCGGTGCGCCGGCGCCTCGTCGGCGTGAGGCGGAGCACGGGGTGGTTACCGCGGTGACCGGGTTTACAGGACATTCCTAGACATCCGGGAGGGGCCGGGCGCGGGGCTCAGCCGGCGCGTTGGGCCGGTGCGGGCGCCCTGGTCGCCTCGGCGTGGGTGCTGCCCAGGTTGCGCCGGCGGGCGTAGGCCCACAGGTCGACCCGCTTCGCCACGGCGTCCAGGACCTCGTCGTGGGAGGCGCCGGAGCTGGCCGAGAGCACGTAGTCGGTGGCGGCGACGCCGGCCCTGTGCGCCTCGAGCGCTTGTTCATGGTCGGCGAAGCGGCGGAAAGCGGCGTAGTCGGCGGGGGCCACGCCCGCCCCTAGTGCCCCGAGGGCCTCGGAGCGCCCGAAGCGTGCCGCGACGGCGGCGAAGGCAGCGGCATCGCCCGCGGCCACCAGGAGGGCCTCGTCGTGAGCGAAGCCGGCTTCGCGGGTCGTCAGGTAGGCGAAGGGGTCGACCGAGCGGGCGGCGGCGGCCACCTCGTCGCAGCCAGCCAGGCTCAGGCGTGCCGCAATGGCGGCTGTCAACAGGGCGCGCTCGCCGCACGAAGCGAGGTCCCTCGCTTGACCGGGGCTGGCCCCGGCGGAGCGGGCCAGCCACCAAGCCTCGGTGGGCGCCCTGGCCTCGGCAGCCTCCTCTGCCATGCCGGCCGGCACCGCCAGGTCGGAGGGGGGAGAGGCAGGGGGCGCAGCGAGGCTGTCGTAGAGAGGCTCAGGGGGCGGCACCGCGAAGCTGTTGCCGGCGTGACGGGGACGGTGACGGAGGCTCATGCCACCATGTGGGGGGGTGGCAGCCATGCGCCGCCTCACCCCCCCACATACAGGCATGCTCGGACGTGACCACGCCCTGATGGGCGCAGCGGGGGTACTGGCGGTAGCGCCAGCCCTGGCACGCCTGTGCGGCTCGCACCTGGGGCCGGCACAGACCGCCGTGGCGGGGCTGGTCGGTGCCGGCTTCGCGCTCCTGCCCGACCTGGACGAGCCGGGCTCGACGGTGGCCAGGAAGTTCGGGCTGGTCAGCCAGGCTGCGTCCCATGTCGTGCACAGCGCCGCCGGTGGCCACCGCCAGGCCACCCACAGCCTCGGGGCCGTGGCCCTGGTGGTCGCCGGGGTGTGGGCGGCCGGCCGCTACGTCTGGGCCGCCCCGGTCCTGGTCGCCCTCTGCTTAGCGGTGGCGGGCCGCTTCGTGCTGCCTCTCAGGGCTAGCCGGGGCTTCCTCGGGGCCATGGTGCTGCCTGTCGCAGCCGGCTGGTGGGTGTGGCGTTCCGAGACGGGCACCTGGGACGTGGCTGCCCGCGCCACAGGGCCGCAGCTGTGGCCCTGGTTGGCGGCGGTGGCCGGGGCTGGCGTGGCCCTGCACATATTGGGCGACGCCCTGACCGCCGGCGGCGTGCCGCTCCTGTGGCCGCTCCGGTGGCGCCTGGCCGTCCCGGTCCTCGGCCACACGAGCTCGCTGCGCGAGTCGTTGCTCGGCGCGGCCTTGGCGCTGGTGACGGCGGGCCTCGCCTGGGTGCAGGTGCTGGGGCCGGCGCTCGGGCACGGGGGGCCACTGCTGTGAACGGCGACCCTTGGGCCGTGCTCGACCTTGGGCCGGGGGCGAGCCAGGAGGAAGTGCGGCGGGCCTGGCGGGCCGCCGCGGCGCGCTGTCACCCCGACCGGGGCGGCGACCCCGAGGAGTTCCGCGTGGCCAAGGCCGCCTACGAGTTCCTCTCGCAGGTGGCCCCGGACGGGGCCGAGGGCCGAGGAGGAGGTTCGGAGGGCCAGCCCCCCCGCCCTGCCGAGCCTCCTCCTGGGCCCTGGGAGGGAGCGGGCGGTCCCTGTAGGGCAGAGGACGAGGGCCCTGTTGGTGCCGAGTGGCGGGCCGGTGCCCGCCTGGCGCCCGGCCAGTGGCTCTTCCCCTTCGGCGTCGGGCACTTGGTGCGCGAAGGCCTGGCGGTGCCCTTCCGCCTGGTGCGCGCCCTGGCTCGCGGCCTGGACCGGTCGGCGGCCTGGGCGGCGAGCCAGATGCACAGGACCGGCTCGCCCACCAGCCTGCGAGAGGTGCTGGAGCCGCTCTGGCTGTGGCTGGCGCTGACGCCGCTCGTCGCCGTGGCGTGGTTCGCTGCGGCGCTGGTAGCCGACTATTTCGACTCGAGCGGGGCAGCGGCGTTCGCTTCGGCCGTGGCCATGGGCTCATGGTGGGCCCTTGTGGGCCTGCACGGGGCCGCCCGGGTGGCGGGCAGAGCTCGGGCCTGGTGGCACCGGACGGCATGGGGGCCGCAGGGCAGGGCGGCTGGGCGGGCGGTGCGCCTCGAGCGCCGGGTTGGGCACGAGCGGGCTCGCTGGGGCGTTTGACCAGGGGCCTTTCGGCCCGCCAAAGACCGGCCTTTGGACCGCTCAAGACCGAGGCGTGACGTCCCGACTGTAGAGATGTGGATTATCCACTAAGGACGTAACGGTACTCAATTGCGGCACCGGCCCCATCCTGGCGCGGCGCGCGCCAGCGCACCCGTCGGCTGGGCCTTCCCGGGCAGGCAGTGGCACCGGGACCTCAGCCCGGGACAGGATGAGCGGTCCCGTCATACCGTACTGCTACGGTTAGAGGGGTACCACCGGAGGAGGCAATTTGCAGGAGGACAGCTTCGCAGCCGGGCTCCAAGGCCGTGCCGCGACGGTCGGTACGACGGCCCGTGCCCTGCTCCGCAAGGCACCGGGGCTCTGTGAGGGGCGGGACTACGACGACGTGGTCTCCTTGCTCAACGAGGTCATGTGGACGATCTGGCGGGAGGAGGGCGGAACCTTCCCCGAAGGCTGGGAGCGCCAGCTGTGGCTCAAGGGCCGGACTGCCGTGCAGCGCTGGGCGGACGCCTCGGCCGGGACCGGGGGGCTCTCTGGTGCTTCCGAGCAGCGCCGGCGGCTCCGCTCGGCCATGGCCGCCGAGCCCGACTGGCAGGCCACCCACGGCGGGCGGCTCCCGAGCCGTACCGAGCTGTCGGAGTGGTGGCGCGACATGGGGGGTGGCCCGATGACTGAGAGGGGGTTGGGGACGGTCCCCCTGGGTGCCGCCAGCGAGGTCCTGTCGGCACACGAGCTAGGCCCGGAGGAGCAGGCGACCGCTCAGGTGACCCTGGGGCAGGCCGTGTCGGCGCTGGTGGCGGTCGCAGGGGAGCACAACGAGCGCCTTGGGCAGTTCGCCAGGGCATGGCTCATGGCCTTCGTGGCCGGGGAGGGCTTGAACATTACCGAGGTCGCCCAGGCGATGGGCCTGGGGAGGGCGTCGGCGACCCGCTACGTGGCAGCCGTGCGGAAAGCCGCCTTACAGGTGCTGCCCGAGATCCTGGAAGGAGGAAGTGATGGATGACGCCGTAACACAGCAGGCAAGGGTGGCGAAGGCCGTCGAGGCTCTCGTCGACGTCACCGAGGCCCGCAGCGAGCACCTCGGGCTCTTGGCCAGGGCCTGGCTGAAAGCGCTCCGCTAGGCGGGCCCGCCTCCGTCGAAGGTGGCGTAGAAGGCGGACCCCGGCCCGATGTAGTCGACCTCGACGTAGGTGCCGGTCTCCAATGCGTCGACCATTTGGTAGTTGCCGAGGTAGATGCCCACGTGGCCGGGGTTCGTCGCGCTGCCGTCCGACCCGTTGAAGAACACAAGGTCGCCGGGCTGGAGCTGGGCCATGTCCATGGTGAAACCGCCAGCGGCCTGCACGAGGCTCCACTGGCCTCCCGCTCCCGAGTAGTGGGGCAGCACGACGCCGACGCTGGCGTAGGCGTAGAGCGTGAGGCCCGAGCAGTCGAAACCGGGTTGGCCGACCGCAGCTGGTGGTGCTGTCGCCCCTGTACCGTAGAGGCCCATCGTCGGCCCCGTAGCCGCGCCGCCGCCCCACACGTAGGGGGCCTTCTCGAGAACCCAGGCCTCAGCCGCCGCGATGACCGTCCGTGCGGTGGAGCTGGCGCCGGAGAGCGGCGGCAAGCCCCCGGCCGGCGTGCACGAGATCCCTTCAGCCTGGCCGAGGACTGCCTGCGCCGCCGGCATCCAGGCCTGGTAGCGGCCAGGGAAGGCCGAGGCCTGCACCGCCTGGGCGGCCAGGCCCATCGGCATGGCCTGCCAGCCCAGCACTTGGAGCAGGCCGCCCGGTCCCCCGGGGACGCCGTCGAAGAACGCTTGGGCCGACCACGCCGGGCTCATGCGCTCTGGCACGGTGCCCCAGTTGTCCTGCTGCTGGAACAGCCCGACCGAGGTGCCGTTGCCGGGCGGGTTGGCTGGCGAGTAGGGGCCCCACTGGGCGCCCGGGTCGGCCTCCGAGCCAGGCACGGTGCCGTTCGGCAGGTCCCACAGCCCCGACTCGGTGAGGGCGGTGCCGAGCGCCACCACGAGGCCCTGCGTAGGTACCCCAAGGCCCTGGCCGACATGCGCGATGACGGCCGCGTTGGCCAGCTGAGCGGGCACCAGCGTGACGAGGGCGCCAGCCGGGCCGCTCACCGTCATCACCCCTCCCGCCCCGACCTGCCCGCAGACCATGCCGCCGCCCGGCGCCCCTGCCGTCGTGGCTCCGGGTTGCCAGCCGAGGTAAGTGGCCTGCGCCAGCTCGAAGACGTTCTGGTCGAACATGAGCTGGCTTGGCCCGGCGTTGCCCTGGACCGGCAAGCCGGCGAGGGCTGCCTCCATGTCGGTGCGCACCGACTGCGCTCCGTCGGAGGTCGTCGAGGCGTAGGGGACGGAGGCGTCCTGGGAGGCCACTATGCCGCTGGCCAGGCCGAGGCCGTCCCACCAGCCCGGCTGGGAGGAGAGGGAGGCGGCGAAGGCGTCTGCGAGCCAGCCCGCCGCTCCTGGCCAGCTGTCGGCGACGCTCGTGGGCAGTACGCCTTGGCGGACGGCGAAGGGCCCCAGGTAGACGATGGGCGGCTGCGTGGTCGTGGTCGTCGCCGGCACCGTTGTGGTGGTGGTGGTGGCAGGGGCCCCGCCCTTCTTGCCCTTCTTCTTGGCCGTCGTGGTCGTGGTCGTGGCGGGCGGCGCCGTTGTCGTGGTGGTCGTAGTCGGTGGCGGCTCGCCGGGGTAGGAGGGCATGGAGGGGCAGGGGAGCGGGGAGGCCCCCTGGAGGGGCGGCGGCTCGGTGTCGCAGGCACCGGGCCAGGTGCCCCAGCCCGCCCCCGGCCCGGTCTCGTAGTACCACAGCGCCCAGAGCACCTCCCAGGGGATGCCGGCGTCCTCGGCGGCTGCCTGCATGGCCGAGAGGTCCCCTCCGGGCACCCCGGTGGCGCTGGCCAGGTCATAGCTCTGGGCCGCCACGGCGTCACGGGTGCCCGCCAGGAGCCCAACGAAGGCGAGGGTGGCAACGACGATGCCCACGGGCGAGGAGAGCAGGAGGACCACCAGGCCGACCAGGAGCCAGCGCCGCCCACGGCTGGAACTGGCGAGGCCCTTGGCTGCCCCAGCCACGGCACCGGGCACGCCGCCCCCCGTGGCGGCTCCCTGTGCCGCGCCGAGGGCCGCCCGGCCGACGACGTCGGTGGCCTTCTCGTCCGCCATTTACTTGGGCGGGGGCCCTGCGTCCCGGCTCGAGGCCTGCGCCCTGTAGGCCGCCAGGGCGGCCTGGCGCCGCGCCGTTCGCTCGGCTTGTCGGGCGGGGGCCTCGGCGCGCCAGCGCAGGGCCCTGTGGCCGGCGTAGAGGGCGGCCGCCCCAACGGCGAAGGGCGTCGAGGCCGTGGCGACGAAGCCGGCGGCGACGATCCCTGCGGTCCTTGCCGTGCCGCGCAGTATTGTGCGCGCCGGCCTGTCCTGGAGGCGCTGCCAGACGAGTTGGGCCCTGTCGTCCACCGCCGAGCGCGCTGCGCCCGTCCAGCCTCCGCTCTCGGCGTGCAGCATGGCCCGGCCCTCCCGGACGGCCTTGCGCTCAGCCCTCGCCGCCCCGTGCCGCTCGGCCGTCAGCCGTCGCCAGGAGGCCCATGCCGCGGCCGCCGCCGGCGGCGAAGGCTGTCCTGGGGCAGCCGTGGTGGGCTGCGGCTCCTCCTGGCGGGCCGCCGGCTGCTCATGGGGCCTCGCTGCGCTCGCTGCCTGCGGCGTGTCGTTGCCGGCCTGAGGGCCTTGCGCGGGCTCGCCTGGCAGACCGGGCACCTCCGTTTCAGTCCTTGGCCCTTCGCCGGCGCCTCGAGGGGGGCCAGACGGGGCCATGGTCCCTGGCATGGGCTCACCCGGGGCGCTGCGTTCGGGGCGCCTGCCGACGTGGCGCGGCTCGGGGCCGGGGCCGGGGCCGGGGCGGAGCGGGGCCGCGTCAGCGGGCACCGTCTGGGGCTGGGGCCCCCCTGCGGCTGTTGCAACGACGGGCCGGGCCGTCGCGGTGGTCGGCCGGTCGCTGGCGGCGGCACCCTGTGCTACCAGGGGTGCGCTGGCGACCGCCTGGCCGGGTACCTCTTGGCCCGGGGCCTGCTCGGGCGCTCCACCGCCCGCTGCCTGGCCTGGGGCCTGCTCATGCTGCTGTGGGCCGCGTGGCGCGCGAGATGAGTGTTCGCTCTCCAGGAGGGCACCTGGCGTCTGGTTGGCAGCGCTGCGGCTGGTGCCGGAGGCACCCGCGGCCGGGAGTGGTACGCCAGGCGGGGGATTGGCGA
>DAHWQF010000132.1 GCA_027334785.1 Acidimicrobiaceae bacterium | reverse complement strand
GCCCGGGCCCGCTCGACCTATCCGCACCCCGGCGATCGCCGTCGGCCATGAACCCCGAGGAGAACCACTATTACCGGTTGAGGTCGGCGATGTAAGCGAAAATTCGCTCCCCCATGGGCAGCCACTCGTCCCAGGGCACCGACTTGCCCATGGTGCGGAACTCCAAGATCTCCCCAGGTTCGGCTTGTCCCGGACCGACGTCATCTTTCTTGTTTTCGAGCTCTCCATAGCCAAAGAGCCGTTTGTTCGTCGACTTCTTCATGAGGTCGTTACCTTGGGCGATGCCGCGCAGCCACGCCCGCCGGGTCGGCCCCACCCGCTTACCGTGGACGCCCCGCTCAAGGACGTTCTTTTTCGGGTCCAGGTGAGTCCCCTCAGCGTTGAGGACCAGCCGCTCAAAGGCAGGGGGGTCGTTGGAGAAAAAGTCACGCTCTTCTTGGGGAAGGTGGGTGAACATCTCTGCGAAGTCAGTGCGCGCCAGGAGGGTGAGGGACGCTTTGGCGTAATTGAGCGTGGGCATTTCCACCGCCCCGCCCGCGAGGTACTTCTTGCCCATCATCAGGTAGGTCACCAAGAGGGCGACCAAGCCCTTGCACTTGTCGCTCGCGTCTTGTCCATTGACCTTCAAGCTGGCGACCTTGTCCGCGGCGGCACCTAGCCCGGGTCCGCCGCCCGTGGCGACCAGTTCCCGCTGCGCTGTCGCGTGCTGGCCGCTCTGCTTGCTCAGGTCCTTGAACATTGTCGTCATCTTGTCAAGACGCACGCCACCAGTGACCTGAGGATTGGCCGTCATCTCCCCGTGTTGCTTGACGGTGGGATGCACTTCGACCTTGTCGTCGGCCGCCACCTTTGTGACGTCGCTCAGTTTGAACATAAAGCTGTCCTTGAACTTGTTCATCTCCCGAGCGAGGTTCTCGAGGTACTCGAGGGCAGTTCTCATCCGGGCCGGTTGGTCCTCGGGGACATGGTTGACCACGAACTCGATCTCGGCCCCAAGCGGCGTGTTGGCCTCGTCTGCAGTCAACTTGAACAGGCCGTAGTCACGGATGGTTTCTTGCCGCTCGTAAGCGCGGTAGGGGAAGCGCTCCCTGATGCCCCAACCGGTTTGGAACTCGAAGCCGATATCGCGCTGGACCATTAGCCGGCGGACCCCACCTTCGGAGCCGTCTTGGCCCTGCACATGGGCCGCGCCCTGCTGGATAGTGTGGGCCAGTTCGTGGGCTAGGAGCGACTGGCCAGAAGTAGAAGAAAGCTGTGGGGCGGCCCGGCCGAGGAAGATGTCGTGGCCGACCGTGAAGGCTATGGCGCCGACGCTGCGGTTGAGGGACTCGGCCTCGGCGCCGGCGTGGAGACGGACACCGCTGAAGTCCACCCCGAAGGCACCCTCCATCGAGCGCCGGACGGCCTGGGGGAGGGGCGTGCCGCCCTGGCGGGCGGCGTGGATCCGGGACTCTTCGGCTGCCCCGAGCTCTCCACCTTCCGGGCCTAGCGGTGCCGCTCCGGCGAAGGGATCGCGGCTCGCCATGGCGCTAACCGCTGCGGAGAGCTCGTCCTCGGCGGGGGAGGGGCCGCGACGGCTGGGCCCTGCGCTAAGGCGTGCCACGACTTGCGCGGCAATGGCGTCCGCCTCACGCTCGTAACGGTCGCCAGCCGGGCTCACCACCAGTTTCGCCTGGCCCGCAGCCAAGAGCGCGGCCGTGGCCGCGTTACCCGCTTTGCGTTGAAGATCCATGACTGCGCCGGCGAGAGTACGGGTGGTCTGGGCTGCTCGCGGGCTTGGCGCCCGCAGAAGCCGGTCGGGAACGGCGCTTTGGTGTGCTTTGGAGCGCGAAAGCGGCAATGACCTCATTGTTTTTCCTCCTTATCAAGCGTAGGTGACCAAGAGCCAGGTGATAACGCCGATGAGCGGCAAGCAGGCGGCCGCCACCCAGGGCCACCACCGCCGGCGCCGGGCCGGCGCCGGCTGGGGCTGGACGGGCGCCGGCCGCGGAACTGGCGGCGGGGCAACATGGACGGGCGCCGGCGGGCGCGGGTGCAAGTCGGCCCCGCAACGCACGCAGAAGCTTTCGGTCAATAGGTTGGGCTCGCAGCACTCGGGGCAGGTGACCTGTTCGGCTACAGCCCAGCCCTCGGTGCCCGGGAGCCGGCGCCGGCTGCCGGGCGCGTCCATCCCCCCGTCTGCCTGGCCCTGGGGCGCCGGCGCCCAGTTGGTCCGCTTGGCCCAGAACAGGGGGTAGTCGCACGTGCGGCAGAAGCCGTTCGCGTCGCGCTCGACCTCGTCGAGGTGGCTCACGGTGTTGCACGTCGGGCAGACGACGTCAGCCGCCATGATGTCAATTTCCCCCTTCTGCGGGAGGGGGCCACAGCCGGCGCTCGCCGGCGAACAGCTCCAGGGCCACGTTGGCCGGCACTTCGTCGCGCACCACTTCGACCAAGTCCGCCTCGGGGAGCCAACCCGTCGTCTCGACCCGCACAGTCACGCGGGGGACGCGCTCGCCGGCCTGGCCTTGGCGGAAGACCCCTCCGTTTTCGGCCACTTGCACCGGCCCACCGGTGAGCAGCTCCAGCATGATGGTCAAGCCGCGCCGCGTCCCTCGCCACCAGCGCAGCTTGGTCGCCGCCTTCACGAACAGACGCTGGTAAAGCTCGTCCAGGGAAGGTTCCAGCGGGGGGAGCGCCAGCCACGCGGCGAGGAAGCGCACCATGGCAGGTGGTGCCACAGCCGGGTCCAAGACGTTTTCCAAGTTGTCGATGCCGTCGAGGTAGGTGGCGGCCTGTTCTTGGAAAAGGGACGCGAACCGGTAGAAAAAGTCGTCATCGAGCATCCCCACGGGGAGCTGGCCGACGAGCCAGTCGGGCCGGCGCACGACGGGCTCGGCGAGGCTCCCCGTCCGGGGCGTCCCGAGGGCGGGTGGGCTCATTTCACGACCACCACGGCGTGGCTGGGCGAGGCGAGCGCCGCCGGCGGGGCCGAGGGCGGGGCCGAGGGCGGCGCGCCGAGGAGCGGCAGGGGATGAGGAGCGGAGAGGAACAAGCTACGCTCGTCCAAGCGCAAGAACTGCTTCGCCTGGCCATAGCGCCGGCCACGACGCAGGTCGCACTCGAACAACAAGACCTCGTCCACCCGCTCCACACCCGGCACTTGCTCGAGCAGTTGGGCGATCGAGGCCGCGTTCAAGTCCGTGTCCCATGGCCAGCCCTCGCCCTCGGGCCCCCCCGTGAGGGGGTTGGCCCAGGCGTAGAGGACCTGGAGCACCTCGGCCCGGATCCGGGAGAGGACCTCTTCACTAGCCGTCGGTGGCCCATGGAGGTGGGTGGCGATGGTGACTCCTTGGTAGTAGGGCGTCGAGATCTCGACTGCGCAGCCGAGCAGCCTGCGGGGTTCCAGGTACCTCGAGATCTTCTCGACGAGCCCCTCGGTGAGCGCGAAGTCATCGATCGTCTGGCTCTCGGGCGAACGACGGACCTTGGGCACGACGAGCAGCCGCACCGGGCCCCCCGGGGTGGCCGGGCCGAGGCAGCGCACGCGCGCTACCTCCGTGCACGCCTCTACGGCCAGGCGCTCGAAGTCGCGTGGTGTCACCGCCCGCTGGCTCGTCCGCAAGCAGAACGGGCCTCGTCTTTTCGCCTCGAGCACCGGCTCGGCGTCCGCCCCGCCGGCGGCGGGCTCGATGTTGGTAACCCGGTCCACGAAAGCCACCGTGCTGCGCAGGCTGGTGAGCGCCCCCGCGCCAACGTTGCCCTCCGAGCCTCCCCCGTGGCGGTAGCTCGGTATTGTGACCTCGGCCCCCGGCGGCGGGACCGCCCCGTGCTGGCGCCAAGTGCCGTCGGGGTAGCGGACGCGGGGGCCGAACTGCACGGTGCCCGAGGCGCCGTCGAGCACATAGTGGAGGTCGGCCGGCCCCGAGGCGCTGAAGTCATCGACCTCTTCCCACGTTTCGACGCCGTTTCCGGTCGAGACCTGCAGGGCCTCGTTTTCGCGGCGTGCCAGGACTGGCGCGTGCGCGAGCAAGAAGGACTGGCCCGGGAGCCCACTCGACCGCCCGAGGACTTCGGGCCCGTACGCGACCGAGTGCTCCGCCGGCGTCGTGCCACCAAGCGCCTCGGCCACGACCGAGCTCACCTCCGGTGAGGCTTGGTAAGTGGGCTCACCGGGGGCGGTCCGGGTCATCACCACCCGCACCCAGTAAGCCTTTGTGGTGTCGAGCGCCAGGGCCTCATGAGCCAACGGGAAAAGCAAGACCACCTCACCGTCGCGGTTCAAGCCGCCGGTCGTGTCCGAGTACACGGGCACCGTCACCCAGGCCTCCCCGGACCAGGCCTCCCAGGTGAGGGGCGGGCGAGAGGGGTAGATCCCGATGCCTGTCGGGCACGTCGCCTTGACCCGCAAGCGCAAGACGGTGCCGGCCAGGCTGGCGGCGAAGCCGAGGTAGAGGGCGTCGCCCGGCACAGGCTTCGGCAGCGAAGTGAAGCAGCGCAAGGCCGAGCCGGGGAAGCGCAGGTCGTCCCAGACGTCGGCCAGTGAGGTCGCCGTGGCACCCCGGCCCGTCCGGGCGGCTATCAGCTGCGGAGGGGCAATCACGAGGTCCTCGACGGTCTCGAAACAAATTGGCAGGGTGGCCGCACCCGGGGCTCCCACCTGGGTACCCCGCGGCACGGTGACGGGACGGTCGAGGACGGTGGAAAGCCAGAACGTGAGGTTGGCCCAGGCCGCCGTCGGCGGGTAGGGGGCGATACCCATGAGCTCCAAGAACTTGGTGTAAAACCGTTCTGGGACCTGGTTGAGCCGGTAGAGGAGCGAATCGCTCATCCACGCGAAAAGCTCGATCAGCGCCACGCCGGGGTCAGAGAGGTTGTGGCTCGTCCACTCCGGGCAGTACTTGGGGATGAGCAGCTTCGTCTCGTCGACGATGTCTTGGAAACGACGGTCGTCCAGGTTGGGGGCCTGCAGTGACAACTAGGGCTCCTCTCGAGGTATCACGTAGAACGGGTAGACGAGGTTGCGCCGGTCGTTGGTGTCGCGGACCTTGTAAGAAATCCTTATGTGGACAAGCGACGAGTCGCTGGCATCGGGGACGCACTCGACGTCGGTGACGTCGACGCGCGGTTCCCACTGGAGGATGGCGTCACCTACGGCTTGGTTCATGAGCCCGAGCGTGTTGGAATTGACCGGCTCGAACAGCAGGTCCCATATCCGGCAGCCGAACTGCGGGCGCATGAGGCGTTCTCCCGGGGCCGTCGAGAGGATCACGCGCACCGAAGCGTCGAGGTTTTCGGTGCCCCGGGTGAGGCGGATGCTGCCGTCGCGGTCGACTCCCATGGGGAAGGAAATGCCGCGTCCCACAAAGGAGGCGAGCAAACCGGGCCCCGGCTCGGCGTGTGCCGGCAGGCTTGTTCCACGGACGGGCACCGGCACCCGCGAGGGGAGGGGCACCTCGCCGGCCGTCCTCAGCGGGGCATCTTCCGCTGGTCGCATTTCGCTCTTCCTCTCTCAGTTGGCCCGGGCTCAGTTGATCTGGGCTCAGTTGATCTGGGGTCAGTTGATCTGGACAATGGCGCCCTTCAAGGTGGCGGGGCCTTCGCTTTCGAGCTGCAACATGGCGCCTTTCATGCTCGCCTGGGCCTGGCCCTCGAGCTGCAACTGGGTACTGGCGGAAACATCGACCTGGAGGCCCTTCAATTTCAGGTTTTGCTCGGCTTCGATGGTGATGTTCTGGCCCTTCAGCGTGATGTCCCCCGTGGTGGAAAAAGCGACCTGCGTGCCCCCGGCCTTCACCGTAAGGGCCTGGCCGCCCGGTATGGCGAGGGTCGTTTCCTGCTTGGTCATCTTCAAGGTGTGCTCCTGGCCCGCCAGTTGGACCATGAAGTACTGCTCGGCGGGCTCGTCGCCGTCAGAGACTTCCACCACGTGACCGGTGCGGGAGGTGAACTGCCTGGACGCCACCTTGCCTTCTTTCACGGGCCACTTCGGGATCTTTAGGCGCGAGCCGTAAAGCCCGCCCAAGATGACCGGCTGGCGAGGGTCGTTTTGCTCGAAGCCGACGAGGACCTCGTCGCCCACCTCGGGGAGGACCACGCTCCCCCTGCTGTCCCCGGCGCCCGGCGAGAGCACCCGCCCCCAGGCGCTTTCCTGGGTCGCGTCGAGCCCGGGGAAGCGGACCTTTACGCGCCCCGTCTGGTTGGGGTCATTGATGCTCGTCACCTCGCCGACCACGAGGCCGGGGTGGTGGGTGGCGGGCCCTTGGAGCGGCGGGTAGCGCGAGGTACCGTCGCCGGGGGCGAAGCCTCGCCCACCCGACCAAAACTTCGTCAGGAAGCCGCGGCCGGGCCGGTAGGTGTGCTCGACCCGTGTGATGGGGTAGGTGCCGGCGAGCGGGCCGGTGTCGAGCACCCGGACCGAGCACCCGAGCTTCAAGCCGGCGCTCACTTGCGCAAGACCGGTGGCTCGCACCGACGTGGAAGCAGCCCAGTCGAAGAGGGCCCGGCTGAGAGCGTCGACCTCGTCCTGGGTCTGCCCGGCCAAAGCCCCGGTGATGAGCTTGGCCGTGCCGAACGCCTTGTCGGGGTCGGTCACCTTGCCGGCGAAATCCGAGCTCGGGGCCAGGCTGCGGTTGTTTGCGGTCGCCGAGAGCTGCTCTTGTTTGTCACGGTCCCATCCGTTCACTTCTACGCTCCCCGGAGTGGACCCGCAAGCCTGCACGGAAAAGCTCCACAGCGTCTCGCCCAGCCTCAGCTCGACCGTGTTGCCGGCCGCAGGTTTTTTGAAGTAGAGCGTCGTCCCATCGACCCACCAATTGAACCCCGCCCGCGCCGCCATGTCGGAGAGGAAAATAAGGTCAGAGCTGACCTGGAGCACGTACTCGAGGACGCCCCCGCTCTCCTCGACCGAGGGGGAAAGGTCGTACTCGCCGGCGAGCTGGGAGGCTATGTCGGAGTAGGAGGCGTTCAGGTACGTCTTTACCCGCGACCCTCGGCCCATCCGATGGCTCCTGTCCAGCGCCGTGATGACCAGCTCAGGGTTTTCTCCTGGCCTTTGCTCGACGCCGACCGCAGTCACCTCGGCGCTTATAAGCCGGCCGGCTTGCGGTACTGCCACAGAAAGAGGGCTGCCGAGGCCCACCGTGCCGGACTTCGAGAGGGAATAGCCCGGGTCGGCGAAGCGGAGGCGGGCCTGGCCCGGCGTTCGCATCTCAAGATCTACCTTGCACTCCAAGAGGGCGTCCTGCCACGACTGGGACAGGAGGGAGCCACCGAGGCTGATACTGGGAGCGAGGGTTAGGGCAGGCACGGTGAGAGTGGTCCTCCGGCGCGCGGGTGCTCAGGTGAGCTCGGGGATCTCGAGCAGCCGGCCGGGGCGGAGCGCGAGCGGGTCTTCGATGCGGTTGTGCTCGGCGATGACCCGCCAGTTGGTGGGCGTGGCGTAGTAAGCCGCGGCGATGCGGTCGAGGGTCTCACCCGGCTGGACGCGGTGCACCCGCTGGGGGTGCGGGGTGCCCGAGGTCGGGTTCTGAGGGCCGAAGACCTTGCCGTCCTCGTACTGGGTGAGCGAAAGGTCCACGGTTGCCCGGAGGGGAGTACCTTCCCCGGAGAAGTAGGTGAACGTGACCGACGCGGACGACACCACCGCTTTGAACGAGTGCATGCTCCCCCAGTGGAACTGGACCCAGGGGGGCCGGGCGTTGTTGGTGTTCTCGTTGCTCCCGGGCAGGGACCTGTCGACTTCCATGAGGCCGAGCAGCCGGTCGGTGTAGGTCGTGACCGCCTTGCCCTCGTCGGTGGTGTCGAAAAAAAGGCGCAGGCTCATCGACCCCGACTGGGCGCCCGTGTAGTTGAGCGTGGCCACGCCCTTCCCTGGCATCTCGGGTGCCGACCAGGAATTGGCCCGGCTGAAGCTGAGCTCGGTCGGGTTGAACAAGCACGGGATCTTGTCGCCCTTTTCGGGCTGGAGGAAGGCCTTTTGTGCCTTGGCCGGCATCTGCTAAAAGACCTCCGGCTGGACATGGAGGCCCCGCCGCTCAAGCTCCCTGAGCTCGTGGTCGGCGAGGGCCTCGCTCAGGTTTTCCACGTACTCGGCCAGTTCCGGGCCGCGCGAGCGGACAGGCGCCGCCCCCGCCGGCGCACCATCGGGCCGGGCCCAGCCTGCGTCGGTCATCGCCATTTGGCGGCCATTCCCTGCCGGTCATAGCCCGAGCGCAGGCCGCCGGCGGCCCTCACCTCGGCGGG
>DAHWQF010000131.1 GCA_027334785.1 Acidimicrobiaceae bacterium | reverse complement strand
CGGGCGGAGTCTAGGGTGTCTCGACAGCCTGGGCAAGCTGCAACCATCCGGACAACGCCGTCGGGGCTGTCGCAGGGTCGAGACGATGTCATGCAGGCGCCACAGCCGCGAGGCAGTGGCCGGGGTCAACCTGGGTGGGCCCGTCGAGGGCGCCGGCGCTGGGTGGTTCAGGTCCTCACAACGACCTGGGTGCTCACCACAACGCCCCGGCCCGCCATCCTGGCCGTCTTGGCCGCGGTCCCCGGCCGCCGTCGGCTGCGCCAGCACTTCAGCCTCCACCGCGACGCCCGCGTCATCGCTGGGGAGCTCGGCGAGCGGCTCGCGGCTCACCAGTCGTAGGAACAGGTTCTCGGTGGCGGCCAGGCCCAACAGCCACCGGATCCCCGCCCCGTGGACCTGATGGGCGCGTAACACGGTGAGCTCCTTCGCCTGCTCGGCGCAGAGCCAGGCGCTCACCAACTGGGCACCGGTATCGTCACCGCGCTCGGAGGCCCGGTTCCAGTGCTTGCCGAGGGCCATGAGGACCTCTGCCTGCAACCGTGCCACGCCGCCTTGGCTCGGGCCCGCGTGGACAACGAAGCGCCCAGCACGCCGGCAGGCCGCCCCGGCCCTGCCGGCGACCTCGGCGCTGTCGTAGGGGTAGGCGACCAACGCGACTCGCCCCGGGCCAGCCACAGGGACCGAGCACCCTGGCGGCGGTCACGGTGGCAAAAGCGGTGCTGCATGGCCGTATCGGGCGCCCGGTGGTGCGCGAGCGCGGCCAGGGCTCGGCCGGCCCACCTGGGCCCGACGAGCGCCAACGGGTCGTCAATGCGCTCGAGTCGTCCGCGGTCAAGCAACGGCTGGCTAACCTCAACCAGCTGCCCCCGGCGACGGCCGCCCCACCGCCCCCAACCGCCCAAGGAGACGGCGCCGGCCCCGCCTCGGCCATCGTACGCGCCGCCACTCGTGCAGCGGCTGCCCCCAGCTGGTGCACGGCAATCCCTCGACCACGCGCGCTACCGCCTGGGCGGTGACGCCACGCTCGGCGTAAGCGCTCTGGCCGACATCCGCCTTCCGCAACGGCCTGGCTCCCTCCAGGGGGACGGGGCCTTGTCCATCCCCGACGTGGGCGTGTCGCTCGAGGTCAAGGTGGAGCTAGCAACCATCGCAATAGTCATGCGCGACGGACTTGTCCTGGTAGCCAGGCTCCTACCGGACGCTCTCGCCAGCCTGCTTCCACCCGGTTCTTCGGTGGAGCGGTGCGACTGCCACCCGGTCGCTGCGCGCAACGACGGGGCGGGCACATCACGGGAAAACAACTTGGAGGACCGGATCGAGACGATGCTGCTCCAGTCCTTCAACAGCCCAAACCCCGTCTTGGACCACCCGATGGGGTTCGCGGCGCAGGTGCCTGGCCCACCGACGGACCAGCAGGCGGCAGAGATCGTGGCCGACGGCTTCAACTACATGGCCTTGGCTGTGGGTTACCTGGGCCCGAGGCGAGCTGTGGGCCAGATCCGAGCCAGGCTCGACCTGCCAGCCGTTCCTTGGCATGCTGGTGGGACTTGAGACTGTGCTGTAAAAAACAAAACCCCGGGAGCAATAGACCAACCAGAAGGCCGGCCCAGAGGCTGTCCCGGGGACTCCAATAGGGAGTATACCCGACCATGGCCCTAGCCCAACCTAAACCTGCCCCGGGCGGCACACCTGTCCGCAGCGTTCCCCCCGGGAAGTTCGTCGCCGAGCTCACTTTGGGCGCCTGGACGTTACTCCTGGACAGGGGCGGGTATGCCGGCTCGGAACCCCAGAGGATCCGCTCTTCCTACGACAACACCCTCTGGCGTACTTGCCTGCACCGGGCGTTTCCTGGCCACAGAGGACCTCGGCACAGTGTGCTGCTGCTCGTGCAAACGGCTAGGCCATACGCAACCGGGTAGCCCACTACGAGCCTCTCATATGGGGACTGCCTGACCCAGCTGACCGGGTCCGGCGACCACGCGTCCCTCTCACCCGAGTTCACGACGACATTCCGCGTTTAGCCGGCCTCGTCAGTCCAGGTACCCATGAGTGGCTGTCAGCAACGAGCCGAGTCCCCGGGCTTTTGACGTCGCCCCCCGTGCCAGCGGTGGGCTTGCGGATTTGAGCCCCGGACGTCGACGGGCATCCTTGCTCGCTAGGTCATAGCGCTTTGGCTGGAGGTGAGGGTAGATAGTCGGACGAGAGACCCCCAACTCGGCGGCGGTCTCGGCCACGGTGTGGGCCGGGCGCCCGTTGGGGCACAGTTCGTCGTAAATTGCCCGGGCGGCCTTGGCCTGACGGGGGGTGAGCTTGGCCTTCTGCCCGCTCGTGCGGCCCCGCGCCCGGGCCGTCACGGGTGCGCTCCGACATCAAGGTGTATGTTCGAACTCGGACAAACCGTAACCGAAACGCAGGTGGGCGTTACAAAGGTGCGGTCACGGGTAGCGTTACACGGGTCACCTGCGGAAATGCTGCGTAGGGAGAACGCGTCCGCAAACCATCGTTCTCGAAACAGCGCTACGAGGGGGTTAGCCACAGCTTCGGAAGAACTGGGTCTAGTAAAAAGCGGGGTCCCGATCTCGCCCTTCTCCGCTCGGCGGGATTCGACGTCGAGTTACAGCACGAAATGCTGGACAAGCCCGTAACGACCAACGCGTCGAGTCGGTCCGATGGCGGAGCAGCATGTTGGCCTTTTTTCACCTGGACGGGCGACGCCGGCCTAGACCAAGGTCTGACCAGTCCCCGCAGCGCTACGCACATCTCGGCAGGGCTAATTCCTCCAATTGGCTAAACCTCAGATATCGCCCGTCGGCAATGGGTGATATTCCGGGAGTGGACTCTCCTTGATGTCCGCCTCTAGCGTAGAGACCAGCACGTCCTCGTGGATCTTGAGCGGGCGACGAGGAGTGTCGGTGGGGTACGCGCACGCTGAGCCAACCCGCCCAGCGTAAATGCAAACTCGACATGCGCTCTTACTCGCCGAGAAACTTCGTCATCACGAACAAGCGGAAGCTCAGCGACCGTTGCGGCCGAGAAGGTGTTCACGGCCGCCGCCAGGCGTTCTGGTCGATGAGTCCGAGCCACCGGGCGCTGGTCGGCTTGTTGGAGTCGAGCCGTCGCAGTACGACCGGCTAAAGGACCTCTGCATCGGGAGGCTCGTCCCGCCCTTTTGCCCAGAACTCGTGGCGGTCCCGCTGTCGGGGCGGTCAGAGATCGCCGTCGCGGTGTTTGTCGACCCCGACACTGCCCGACGACCAGTCATGGTGGAGAACAAGGTGTACGTCCGAACTGAGGCAGGAAAGACGCTCGCTCGCTGGTACTGCCTCCGAAAACTCTTTGCTGAGCAACCGCCGGAAGCGAAGGGTGGCTTGACCGTCGGCCGAAACGTGGGCATGTTGCAGATGTACGCCGTCAGCAACCCGCCGCCGTTCATCGTTATCCGGTTGCTCGGCCCCCGCCCGCTCTTTCAGCCGTCCCACCTGGCGGTCCAGGTCACCTTCAGCTGCCTGGCGCAGAAAGACCAGTTAGCCGGCCAGCTGCACTTGTTGTCGTCACGGATGTCGGCCATGATTGGACCGTGGCCCCAGACCCACCTCGAACGGCGCCCCTACACCACCAGATCCAGTTCCTCGATGACGCTCTCAAGCAGAACGTCTTTGCCCACGCGGTGCTGGCCATAGGAGCCGAGCTGGCTCTTCCGGACTGGTACTCGGGGACAGGCGGGGTCGCTCAGACTGTCTGGAACCTGCAGCACGGCTTCGGGCCTGCCGCTGGTATCAAGGACTACGACCTGGTGTACTTCGACCCGGCAAACCTGAGCGTTGAGCCAGAGAGACAGGTCGAAGAGGAGGTGGCCGGGCGCTTATCGGGTCGTGGCACGGTCGTGGACGTGAAGAACCAGGCCCGAGTGCACCTGTGGTACGAGCAGCGCTTCGGGCCTCACGTCGAGCCGTTCACTTCGACAGAGGAGGCCATCGCAACCTGGCCCACCACCGCTTCGAGCGTCGGCGTCCGACGAGACAGCGGCGGCTTCGCGGTGTGGGCGCCCTTTGGGCTGACGGACCTGATGGGCATGGTGGTCCGCCCCAACAAGGCAAGGGTGACCAGGGACATCTACGAGGAGAAGGCATCGCGCTGGGCGGCCCGATGGCCAAGGCTGCAGGTCGTTCCATGGTGAGAGGGCGGCTGTTGCCGGAGGGCTCGCGGCAAGCACGAGCTGACGCTTCCCCACTGTGGCGGGAACTGAAACTCGCCGATTCCCCGCGTACCTGTGGTCGGTGTTGGCGGTCGATATTTCCAATTCTGGCGCCTGGGTGAGTCATTCTGTGCTGGTCGCTGGTGTGACGGAGCGGTCTCGCGCAAGGCCTGCGAGTAGTAGGTCGATCATGAGGCGAGCGTTGTAGTTGGGGTCGGTCTCGGCTCCAACGCATAGGTTGCCGATTCCGCGCAGAAGGTCGTAGGGCTGTATGTCGTCGCGGGTTTGGCCCGCGGCGGCGCATGCTGCGAGCAGCTGCTCGCACACGGGCAGGAGGCGTCCGATGAGCTCAGCGTGCAGGCTCTCGAACCCGGCCTGGTCAGAGTGCAGGGCTCCGGCCAAGCCGTGCTTGGTGACCAGGAAGTCCGCGAACCGTGCCACCCATAACCGCAGCGTGTCGTAGGGGCTCTCGCCCGCTTGCGGCACGGCGGTCCCAGCGGCGGCAAGTGCGTCGAGCTGGTGACGGTAGACCGCCACTACCAAGTCGGCGCGAGTAGGGAAGTGCCGGTAGATGGTGCCCATGCCGACCCCGGCCTCGGTAGCGATGTCCCGTACGGGCGCGTCGACTCCCGCATGCACGAACACCGCTGCAGCGGCGTCAAGCAGCGCCTGCTCGTTGCGGCGCGCGTCAGACCGCTTGCGCCGAGCGGCCTTGCCGGGCGTGCCGGCCGTGGTCACTTGCGGGTCCTCCGATCTCATTGACAAGCGGAACATTGCTCCGTATCATGGTTCCGGAGCAACGATCCGGAACCTGAGTATGCCAGATCGGTGCACCGCACAAGCCAGCACAGACCTCACAAGGAAGGCATTCCTCCATGACCGATACAACATCGCCCGGCGTGCAGACCAGCCCACCGACCATTTCCGTCAAGCCCGTGACCCTCGCAGCCCCAAACCGTGGCCACGACTTGCAGGTCCGGGTGTCGGCCCCGACCTCTGGACGCGATTTGCCGGTCATCGTCTTCTCCCACGGGTTTGGTCAGTCGATAGACGGCTACTCGCCCCTAGTCGACGTCTGGGCCGGCCACGGGTTTGTCGTCGTGCAACCGGCCCATCTCGACTCCATCACGGTCAACCTGCCGCCCGCCGACCCTCGAGCCCCGTCGATCTGGCGCATACGGGTCGATGACCTGACCTCGGTCCTCGACCAGCTAGACGCCGTAGAGGCCGCCGTGCCTGAGCTAGGCGGACGCATCGACCGTGATCGCATCGCCGTCGCCGGGCACTCGTGGGGCGCGCAGAGCGCCAGCGCTCTCGCAGGGGCCCGGGTCCTCGACGCCGCCGGCACCCCAGGGCCGAGCATGGCCGACCCGCGGGTCAGGGCCGCTGTCCTGTTGTGCCTACCGGGCACCGGGGGTGCAGAGCTGACTCCCTTTGCTGCGGAGAACTTCTCGTTCATGAACCCGGACTTCGCGGACATGACCGCGCCCAGCCTGGTCGTCGCTGGCGACCATGACGACTCCCCGCTGACGGTGCGCGGCCCGGACTGGTTCACCGACGGCTACCGGCTCAGCCCGGGTGCCACCGACCTGTTGACCCTCCTCGGTGGCGAGCACTCTCTTGGCGGCATCTACGGTTACAACAGCACAGCGACCACCGACGGAAGCCCGGAGCGGGTTGCGCTCGTCCAGCAAGCAACCCTGGCCTACCTGCGTACCGCAGTTGACCTCGACGCCCGCGCATGGCCCGCTATGCGCCAGGACCTGGCCTCGGTCGATGACCCGCAGGGAAGGATCGACTCGAAATGACCCAACTCGCGCCGGCCCGAAGGCCGAGCTTCGGGATCGCGACGGTACCGTCGCAGGTCGCCTACGGCGACGTCCTGCGGGTCTGGCGCGAGGCCGACAGCCTCCCGCAGATCGAGCACGCCTGGCTGTACGACCACCTCATGCCAATCTTCGGCGACCCGCTCGGGCCGACCTTCGAGGGCTGGACCCTGCTGTCCGCTCTCGCAGCCCAGACGCAACGGCTACGCCTCGGGTTGCTGGTCACCAGCAACCGGTTCCGCCCGCCGGCGATGTTGGCCAGGATCGCCGCCGGCGTTGATGTCGTCTCCGGCGGGCGGCTCGAGTTCGGCATCGGCGCCGGTTCCAACCTGACCATCCCTACCGCTTATCGCGAGTACGAGGCCAACGGCCTGCCCTTCTACGACGCCGCCCACGCCGTCGGCAGCCTCGCCGAAGCATGCACGATCATCCGCCGGTTGTGGACCGAAACCGAACCGTTCGACTTCCACGGCAACTACCACCAGCTCACCGGTGCGTTCAGTAACCCCAAACCCGTCCAGCAACCCCACCCGCCTATCATCATCGGCGGCCGCTCCACCCCGACGCTGCGAGTGGTTGCCCAACACGCCGACCGGTGGAACATGCCTGGCGGCAACATCGACGATGCCGTCGCCCGCAGCGCCGCGCTGGACCGCCTGTGCGCCGAGATCGGTCGAGACCCCACCGAGATCACGCGCTCAATCATCCTGCCGGTCTCCTACGACCGGCCCGCCGATACTCGGGGCGCCATCCGCGCTGCGCTCGGCAGCGGCTTCAGCCACGTCGTGCTCAGCCTGAGGCCGCCCTATCTGACCCAAGCGGCGCGCTGGGTCGTTGACAACATCATCGCCCCGTGCCACTAACCCAAACGAGGTCCTACCCTCTGGCCCATCCAAGTACATAAGAACTCTTACTGTGCGCGAGTTTCAACGTACCCAAGGTCACTGATGAGTGCCGAACGACGGCTCGGCTCTCGCCGGGACAGCTCTCCCGGCGACACATATCAACGCCTCGCCGATACAGTTCCGGGATAGGCCCCCGGTAGTGAGCCCCCTCCAACCAAGGGCGCCCTCAGGTCCGCCGAGACGCCTCGGCGGGGGCGCGCCTTCGCCGCGAGGTACCAGCCCGCAAGGAGCCGGAGCGCACTGCGGCGGTGGAGAGTCGTCACAGCCCGCAGCGAGCCACCATTGACAACCCGTCAGAGGTACTTCCGGAACTTTGATGCATAAGTGTTATTCTCTGGAACTGTTGAAGGCCGGTCACACCCATTTACGAGCGGAGGCCCCCGGCACGACACCGACAAGACGCTTCGGTATCGCTCCAACGGGCTCTTCTGTTGTCGTCGAGATCTCCTTTTGGTTCAGGTGTACTCATTGCGCTGAGCGCTGAGGCCCGGAGCTGTCCAAAGTCACTGGCCCGTTGCCTCTTGGCGAGCATTGCCTCGGACCGCTGCTGACCACATTTACTCGCGCGCGCCCGCGGCATTCTAGCTGGTCAGCCTGCCTAGCAAGGCCCACATGACCTGTCTAACAGGTGCCGCGCGGTGAGTGGTGGACCGTCGCGACGCTAACTCGCTCGCCGCTCGTTGTCGAACACGGCATGCTCAAGGCGCTCCACCCGAGCGGTGAGGTCTTCAGTCCCCCGGCCTAGCTCGCCCCGGAGCCGCTCGAGGAGCCAGGCCCGCGCCAGCGTCCGAGGCGGCAGGCCCTGCCGTGCCGCCTCCTCGACGAGTTGGGTGAGCTCTTCGTCCCGCAGCCGTACCGAGAACATCTTGGAACGGCCCCCGTTGCGGTGCTCGACGCGTACGCGCTCGGGCAGCGGGTCTGGGAGCTCGGCTTTCTCCAGTGCGTCGGTCTCTGCGGCGATGATGTCGTCAACCCTGCTCATTGGGTACCTCCTTGCTGGGCTTGTTCGTAGATGCGACGGTCACGGGTGTTGGAACGCCAGGGGTTGCCCCCCACCACTCCCCACGGGGGCGGTCGCCAGGGTCGGCCCCAGCTGGGAGGAGGACGACGCTGAGCAGCGCGTGGGCCGAGAGCGAGTAGCCGATAACCCGCACCGACAGGCCCGAGCCGCTCGCCGGGCCCGGGTCGAGCCACACCGCGTCCGGGTCGGCCACTGCCTCGTCCGCCTAGCGGGACTTTCCGGGCTAGCAGGTAACGAGCCCACATACTCCCTGGCAGAGCTGGCTGTTTGGCATGTCGCCG
>DAHWQF010000130.1 GCA_027334785.1 Acidimicrobiaceae bacterium | reverse complement strand
CTCGGGCGCCGTCATGCCCAGGCTCCTAGCCAGGACCGTGAGATGGTGCCCCGGTGGGGGGAGGGAGTCGCCCGGGCGCCCACGCACGAGGTAAAGGCGGTTGCGGGTTGCTTCGCAAAACCTGTACGCCTCTTCCAGCACCTCCGCGTCAGCGCTGTCCAGAGCACCGGCTGCCACGAGCGCGGACAGGGCGCCCAGAGTGCCCTGCCCCGTCACGGACGCCTGGAGCTGGAGCAACTGCACTGTCCACTCGACATCGGACAGCGAACCTGGCCCGAGTTTCAGGTGGAACTCCGGGTCCTCGCCCGCGGGGACCCTCTCGCGTTCCATGCGCGCCTTCAGCCGCCGGATCTCGCGCACGTCGTCCTCGGAGAGTGGTTGGCCCCACACGAACTCAACCGCCAAGGACATGAACCGCTCGCCGATAGCGGGGTCGCCCGCCACGGGGCGCGCCCGGAGCAGTGCCTGGCGCTCCCAGACCTGCGCCCACCTCTGGTAGTAGCCCTCGAAGGCGCGCAGGCTGCGCGCTAAGGGCCCCTTTCGCCCCTCGGGGCGCAGGGAGAGGTCCAGCTCGTAGAGGCGCTGGACCGGGGTCTCGCCGTTGACCAGGCCGAGGAGTTCCTCGGCCAGGCGTTCGGCCTCTCCCGATGGGCACTCCTGGTCGTCGAAGACGACCAGCACGTCGAGGTCGCTCGCATAAGACAGCTCGGCGCCGCCGAAACGGCCCATGGCTATGACCGCCAGCCCCGCCGGGCCACCCAGCGCTGCGAGCGCCGTGCGGATGACAGCCTCGGCCAGTGCCGTTGTCGCCCGCTGCGTCTCGGGGAGCGAGGCCAGGCCGAGCACGTCGCGGGCTTGGGCCAGCTGCAGCTCGCCCCGCACTACGCCGGCGAGGCCCCTTCCCAGTTGGGAACGCGGCCGCCAGGCGATGGCCTCGGCAGCCCTGCGCTCCAGCTGGGCGGCGTCGAGCAGGACGGCAGGGCCGGCCGCGAGCAGGCTGAGCTGGTCGGGGTGGTGCTCGAAGCCCTCGGCGAAAAGGGGGCTCGTGCCAAGCAGCAGGCACAGGTGGCGCGCTGCTTCGGGCGACTCGCGGAACAACGCAGACAGCTGCGCTCGGCGGTGGGGGCCGGTGGCGAGGCGCCGCAGCCCGAGCAGGCCGAGGTCGGGGTCTGGGGAGGCGGAGAGCCAGTCGAGGAGCAGGGGGACCATGGCCCGCATGAGGCTCGAAGTGCGTGACAAACCCTGGGTCAGCTCGGCCACGGCCTCCTTGGTGCGCCTGGCGTCGGAAAAGCCGAAGGCGGCCAGGCGCTGTTCGACCGCCGCCGGCGCCAACTGCGCCACCGTGGCCGGGAGCCCTGCCACTCCAGTGCGGACCGGCTGGACGGTGAAGGCCTCCAGCAGCGGCCGGAAGAACACCCGCTCGTGGATGGCTCTGGCCGTGGCCTGGTGGCGGGCGAGGTCGGCCTCGAAAAGCGACAGGGCACTCGCCCCCGCGCTGTCCCGGTACCGCATCATCCTGGCGAGGTGTGCCCGGGCGGCCGGGCTGGCCGGCAAGGCGTGCACCTGGCGGTCCTCGACCAGCTGGAGCCGGTGCTCCACGGCCCGGAGGAACTGGTAGGCCCTCGCGAGCCCCTCCGCGTCCTCCTGGGCGACGTAGCCGCCGGCGGCCAAGGCGTCGAGCGCGGGCAGCGTCCCGGGCACGCGCAGTGACGTGTCATCCCGGCCGTGGACGAGTTGGAGCAGCTGGACGGCGAACTCGATATCCCGTATGCCCCCCCATCCGAGCTTTATCTCCCGATCGGACAAGCCTCGCTTCCCGACCAGCTTCTCCGTACGTGCTTTCATCTCCCGGAGCGAACGGAGCTCGTCCGCGCCGAGAGGGCGGCCCCACACTCTGCGTGAAGCTGCTTGGGCGAAGTCCTCTCCCAATTGGACGCTGCCTGCTACGGGACGGGCCTTCAGCAGGGCCTGGAACTCCCAGGTCTCGGCCCAGCGGTCCCAGTAAGCCTCGTAGGAGGCAAGCGAGCGCACGAGCGGCCCCGCCCGCCCCTCCGGGCGGAGGTCGAGGTCGGTTCGCCAGGCGGGGCGTACCAGGTGCAAAAGCCGCTGCGCGTCGCCGTGGCCGACCAGCACGATGTCGATGTCGCTCCCGTAGTTGAGCTCACCGGCCCCGAGCTTGCCCATACCGACCACGGCGAGGTCCTGCGCCAGGCCCGCCTCGGTGCAGGCGGCTTCGAGCAGGCCGCCGGCCAGGTCGGCCAAGGCCTCGCCGACCTCCTCCAGGCTGAGCGAACCGGTGAGGTCGAGGGCCGCTACCCGCAGTAGCTCGAGGGCCTTCCAGCGTGCCAGCGGCCTGAGCGGCCGGACCGGCTGGCCCGGTGACGCCAGGACGTCGAGCGCGCCTTCGACGGTAACGAGGACCCGGGTGAGAAATGGCCCGGCTGCCATGGCCGCAACGACGTACCGGCGCAGCACGGCGTCTTCGCTGACGCGCTCCACCCCGCCCGGGACATTGCCCGCCATCCGGGAGAGGCCCAGCTCGACCAACTCGGGGTCGGCACTGTCGGCCACCTCGGGCCAGCGGGCTCGGCTTTCCCCGGCCACCGCCTACTCTCCTCTTGTATGGCACGGCTGCGCGTCGCCCTTTGCCAGATCGCCCCGGTCGTTGGCGACCTCGCGGGCAATGTCGCGCGCATCACGGGCGCTCTCTCGGAGGCGGAGAGCGCGGGTGCCGACCTCGCCGTCTTCCCTGAACTGGCCGTGACCGGTTA
Source organism: Acidimicrobiaceae bacterium (assembly GCA_027334785.1). Taxonomy (GTDB): domain Bacteria; phylum Actinomycetota; class Acidimicrobiia; order Acidimicrobiales; family Palsa-688; genus JAJZYO01. Next base: position 5,487 of record DAHWQF010000130.1, on the reverse strand, counting down.
CCCGCCCGAGGACCTGCTGCTGAAACCCGGCTTCGTCTCGGACAACTTGGCGGCGCTCGAAAAGGTGGCCCAGGCCACGGAGAGGTGCGCGGCGGTCGTCGGCTTCGTCGACGAAGGCCTCGACCTCTACAACGCCGCTGCGGTGTGCAGCGCTGGTGAAGTGAAGGGCGTCTACCGCAAGTGCAACCTGCCCAACTACTCGGTTTTCGACGAGCAGAGGTATTTCGCGCCTGGCCAGGGGGCCAAGGAGCTGTACCTGGTCGGTGGTGTACGGGTGGGCGTGTCGGTGTGCGAGGATGCCTGGGACCCTACCGGCTCCCTGAGCGCGCAAGCCGCAGCGGGTGCTGAGCTGGTCGTCAACATCAACGCCTCTCCCTACTACAGGGGACGCCTGGCCGAGCGCGTCCGCATGCTGGCGACCAGGGCGGCCGACGCCTCGTGTGCTGTGGTCTATGTCAACACCGTGGGTGGCCAAGACGAGCTCGTCTTCGACGGAGCCTCCATGGCCTTTTCCGCTGACGGGGACCTCGTGGCCTCGTTGGCGCAGTTCGAGCCGGCGGTGGCCGTGTTCGACCTCAAGGTCCGGGCCACCTACCGCAAGCGGCTGCTCGACCCGAGGGGCCGCCACAAGTCGGCGCCGCTTCCCGAGGTCGTGCTGAGCGCGGTTTCCCGCGCCGGTCAGGAGCCCCCACTGCCGGCGCCCCGGGTCGCCCCGCTCGGCCCCGAGGAGGAGATCTACGCCGCCCTCGTCCTCGGTACGAGGGACTACATGCACAAAAACGGGTTCACCGACGCCGTGGTGGGGCTTTCGGGGGGCATCGACTCGTCGCTGGTGGCGACGATCGCTGCCGATGCTCTCGGGCCCGGTGCCGTGCACGGGGTCTCGATGCCGTCGCGCTATACGAGCGACGCGTCCAACGCCGACGCCGCCGAGCTCGCCGCCCGGCTCGGCATCGATTATCGCTCGGTCCCGATCGAGCCCGCTCACCTGGCCATGACCTCCATGCTGGCGAGGTCTTTCGCGGGGAGCCAGCCCGGCCTGGCAGAGGAGAACATCCAGAGCCGCCTCCGCGGGATTGTGCTCATGGCGTTGTCCAACAAGTTCGGCTGGCTCGTGCTCACGACGGGCAACAAGAGCGAGCTGGCGGTGGGCTACTCGACGCTGTACGGGGACACCGCGGGCGGTTTTGCCGTCATAAAGGACGTCCCGAAGACCCTCGTTTACCGGCTCTGCCGCTGGCGCAACACCAGGGGCGAGGTCATCCCCGAGGCTGTGCTGAAAAAGGCCCCCACGGCCGAGCTACGCCCTGGCCAGCTTGACACCGACAGCCTGCCGTCTTATGACGAGCTCGACCCCGTCCTCAGCGCGTACGTCGAGGACGACCTGACGGCCGCCGATCTCGTCGAAGCGGGCTTCGACGGAGCGCTGGTGGCGCGGGTAGTAAAGCTGGTCGACCAGGCCGAGTACAAGCGCCGCCAGAGCCCGATCGGGGTGCGAGTGACCCCCAAGGCCTTTGGCCGCGACCGCCGGATGCCCATCACCAATGCCTACCGCTAGCCCGGGGCCGCTTGCGATCGAGCAGGCGGCGCTCCGAACCGGGGCATGGGCCTGGGCAGAGACAAGGCTGTACGAGGTCCTCGGCGCCTGGGCTCGGACTGCCTCAAGCGCCCCGTGCAAGCTCTACTTCGATTCCTGCAGCCAACATCATGCCTGGCGCGCCCAACTATGGCGCGACCGCCTCCCGGGCCGGCTCGTACAGGCCTATCCCGGCCCGAGCCTGCCCCAGCCGCCGCCTGGGTTGGTGGGGCCGCCCTCTCGGGCCGCGGAGGCAGCGATGGCCGTGCTCTCGGACCTCCAAGGCGACGCCGGCCGCCTGGCCGCCCACTGCCGGGTCGTCCTGGCCCGTTCGGCCGCCTCCTATCAAGGCTGGCTCCAGGACTGCGGGCCTTCCGCCGACCGCCCGACCGCCCGAGCGCTCTCGATGGCCCTTTCGGACGTGGTGGCGGACTGGAAGGAAGGCTCGGCCCTACTGGTGGGCCTGGTCAGCGAGCGAGGCGAGGGTGCTGTGGCCGAGGCCGCCGCGTCGAGCGCGCTCCTCGAGCGCGCCTTACTGCTCTGAGGCCAAACTGCTCTGAGGCCAAACTGCCCCGCCTTTCTGCTAGCGCAAGGGCCCTCCGTCCCGCTACCTTGTTGGCATGGTCAAGAAGCTGTTCCTCATTGCCCTTATCGTTGGTGTAGGTGTATTCGCAGCCAAGAAGTTGAGGGCGGCGTAGCCTCACCCCGTCCGGCTCAACGCGTGGTCATGGCGGCCGTGGGGCGGCGCCTGACAACCAGCGCCAAGAAGAGCGCCACAGCCGCCAGCGCCACAGCCGCGCTCGCACCGGCCAGGCCGGCCCGAAGGGGCCGGTGCCCGCTCGGCGTCACGACGGCGAGCTGAGAAAACGTGAGGATGGGCCAATTTCGCATGCGTGCGATCCGCCGCAACGCCCTGTCCGGGTTGACGGCGACTGGGTGACCGACCACCTCGAGCATCGGCAGGTCTGTGGCCGAGTCGCTGTAAGCCCAGCTCTCTGTCAAGTCCAAGTTGTCGCGCTCGGCCGTCTCGCGGATGGCGTCGGCCTTCTCGGGCCCGAAGGCGTACCTGAGCAGCTGGCCCGTGTAGCGCCCGGCGCTCACGGCCGCGCTCGTGGCGATGGCCCCGTCGGCCCCCAGGTACCTGGCCAGAGGCTCGACGATCTCGGCGGGTGACGCAGAGACGATGTAGACCTTGCGCCCGGCGAACTGGTGATCTGCCATCAGCTCAAGGGCTTCTTTGTACGTGATGGGGCCGACCACCTGGGCGAGCGTCCGGGCCACGATGCTGCGTACCCGTTCTTGTTCCCAGCCCTCGGTGAGGCGCTGTACCCGCAGCCTGAGCCGCTCGATCCTCGCTTGGCGGGCCCCGAAGCGGGCAAAGAGGACCTGCCCCCAGAGCGCACGCGCCACCAGGCGGCGGGAGAGCAGGCCTTCTTTGTAGAAAGGCCGGCAGAACGCGGCAAGGGAAGCCTTGGCGATGACGGTCCTGTCCAAGTCGAAAAACGCAGCGACCTTGGCGCCCACAAACGGAGTCTGCCACGGTCGCGTCCGCGACCGGGCTATCTGGCCGGAAGTGCTGCTAGCGTAGCATGGGCAAGAGGTGGCCCCAAGGGGTCGCGAGGAAGGTCTTTCGTCGTATGGAACTTGGTCTCGAGGTAGATGACAGCCGCCAGCCCTATACGGTTCTCGCCGTCAAGGGGGAGGTAGACGTGTACACCGCCCCGCGCCTGCGCGAGAAACTGGTGGAGCTCGTGAGCCAGGGCAAACGCCAGGTGGTGGTGGATCTGGAGGGTGTCGAGTTCCTCGACTCGACCGGCCTCGGGGTCCTGGTCGGAGGCTTGAAGCGACTGCGTAGCCACGACGGCGACCTCTCGCTCGTATGCACCCAGCCGCGGATCCTGAAGGTGTTCGAGATCACCGGCCTCACCAACGTCTTCTCGATCTTTGCCTCAGCCGACGAGGCTGTGTCCATGTCCAACTAACCCGAGGGTCCCATGCAGCGCAGCTTGGTGCTCGAACTGGACGTGCCCTCCAGCGCCGAGTACATCGCGATCGTGCGCCTCGTGGTGGCCTCCGTCGCGACCGCTCGGAGGGCGCTCGCCGACGAGCGGGTGGACGACCTCAAGCTAGCCGTTTCGGAGGCGTGCACCAATGCGATAGAGGCCAACCGCCGGGTCAGCCCCGCCGCCCCTGTCCATGTAGAGGTGTGGGAGTCGCCAGACCGCCTCGAGGTCTGTATCGAGGACTCCGGCCCCGGCTTTGACCCGGACCGGGTCGCCTCACCACCACCGTTCACTGACCCCGGGCGGCTCAACTTCGAGAGGGGCCTCGGGATCCCTCTCATACGCACCCTCGTGGACAACGCGGCCTTCGTGCGCAAGCAGCAAGGCACCCTGGTGCGCATGACCGTCTTCGGGGGCCCGCTCGACGGGGACGACACCGGCACGATCTACATGGACGTGTCCAGGTTTTCTGGCTTGCCGCCCCTCGCCCCCGAGAGCTGAGGGCAGCTGGGTCGGGGCTGGGACGAGCTGGCTCGTGGGACTTTCGGCCTCTGGGCCCCTTGACTTTCGACCCAGCGAAACCTAACTTTCAACGGACCAAAGATGGACACGATGCCCGGTGAGCTCACGCGGCCTCAGCGAGAGGCCTTGAAGGAGATCTGGCGTCGTACACCCGGGCCCGGCGAGTGGGCACGCACTGGTGACCTGGCGTCGGCCCTCAGTGTGTCGCCGGCCACGGCCACGGCCATGGTGAAGCGGATGGTTGCCCAGGGCCTCGTCACCCACGTCCCTTACCGGGGGGTCGCCCTCTCAGAGGCGGGCCGCCGGCTGGCCGCTGCGGTGGTACGCCGGCACCGTATCGTCGAACGGCTGCTGTCCGACCTGCTCGGCTACAGCTGGGCCGAAGCGGACAAACTGGCCCCTTGCTTCGAGCACGACCTACCCCAAGAAGTAGAGGAACGTCTCTTCGACGCGCTCGGCAGGCCGGCCGCCTGCCCTCACGGGTTCCCCATACCCGGCGAAGGTGCCGACGGCGTGCCGCAGCTGGCCCAGCTCTACGACCTGGACCCCGGAGCGCGGGCCGTGGTAGCCCTGTCCAGCTCGGTGAGCCCACCCATGGTGGCCTACCTCAGCGAGATGGGGCTGGTGCCGGGCGCCGAGGTCGAAGTCATAGACAAGCAGCCCTTTGGTGGCCCGGTGGTAGTGCGGGTCGGGGAGGTCGAGCGGGCCCTGGGCGAGCGAGCCGGGCGCCAGGTCCGTGTCCGTATGCTGTCACCCGGCCCGCAATATCTTCTTGGTGCCGCCTTGGCGCCCGTGGGGGACGACCATTAAAGGAGAAAGTCGTATGGCTCACTACGTCGCAGCCGCGTCGGGCGGCTACCAAGCCTTCAGCTTGCGGGGAGAGGACTGGGGGTGGCTCGCGTTCGCCGGGGTGTGCGCACTGGTAGCCATCGGAGCAGGGTTCGTGCTGAGGCGACAGGTGCTGGCTGCCGACCCGGGCAGCCCTTCTATGGTCGAGATTGCCAAGGCGATCGAGGAGGGGGCCGGTGCCTACCTGAAGCGCCAGTTCAGGACCATTGCGATCGTCGTCGTGCCCCTCGCCGTGTTGGTGTTCCTGACCGCCTCCAAGGTGACCAACCCCCTGACCGGCCACACGGTCCTGTCCTTCGGGCTTTCGGGGCTCTACCGGATGATCGCCTTCCTGGTCGGTGCCGTGCTGTCGGGCCTGGCCGGCCTGATAGGGATGACAACGGCGGTGCGGGCCAACGTACGCACGGCGGCGGCGGCGCGCGAGGGTTCGTTGCCCAAGGCGCTGCGGGTGGCCATCCGGGCCGGTGGCACCACGGGGGCGTTCGTGGTCGGCTTCGGGCTCCTCGGGGTCACCGTGATCGTGATGCTGGCCCAGAA
>DAHWQF010000012.1:6943-18473 GCA_027334785.1 Acidimicrobiaceae bacterium | reverse complement strand
ATGACGTTGTGGTCGGCCGGGCCGAACTCGTCGGTCACCAGGATCCCGCCCGAGTTGTCCTCCACCAGGTTGCCCGAGACCACCGAGTCGGCGGCGACCATCAGGTGGATGCCCTCGCCGCAATCACCTGGCACCTTGCCCGAGGCGTTGCACTCACGGTAGTGCGACGTGCTGATCGGGGCGCCCGTTGGGTTGCCCAGGTCGTTGCCCTTGACGACGTTGCCACTGACCGTCACGTGGGTAACCGGGTGGCCGGGCTTGCCGACGACCAAGATGCCCTCGCCAATGGCCCCTTCCACCGTGAAGCCCTCCACCTTCGTGCCCGGGACCGGGACGGTTACGCCGTTATCCGAACCGGCGGCGTCGATGGTGGCGTTGACCCCGAGCAGGGTGAGCGGCTTGGTGACGACGACCCCGCCGCGGTAGGTGCCCGGGCAGGCCACCACCGTGGAACCGGGCGCCGCCGCGGTTATGGCGGCTTGGAGCGAGGCATAGCGGGCCGTGGCGCACGACGTCCCGGCCCCGCCCGGCTTGGCCGAGGGCGAGGCGAACGTGCTATGCGGGCTTGCAGCTAAAGCTGCTCCCCCGAGGCCGGCCCAGGTCACGGTCATAAGGCCGAGCGCGCCCGCTGCCAGGCCAAGGCGTCTCGTCATGGCTGTACCTGAGCTGTGGCCGGCGCCGTGGCCGGTTGCGTTTCCCATTGAGTACCTCCGTATTTTTGGTGTTGACCCCAACGTTGCGTGCCAATATGTCGCTCGGCCGCGGGCACCTGCCGAGCACGGCTCGCCAACAGGGGCCTGCGGTCGCATGCGACTACTTCGGGGTGCCCGAACAGCCCAGCTGTCGTGTTGAAAACATCGGCAGAGTCGGCGGGTCTACAGCGTTGGCAGGTGGGCAACCCTCGGCCCCGGGACGCTAACCACAGCGCGCACCCGCCGCGCACCCGTGCCTCCCGGCCGGCTAGCCCACCTTGTCCTCGGGACGGGACGGTCCAGGGGCCGCCACGGCCGCTGGCCCCAAGGTGTGGCCGCTCTGCCACTCGTGGCCGTCCGCGGGAAATGACGGGGGACGCTAAGGGAGGGGACGGGGGAAGGGCCGGGCCGGTACGGGCTGGCAGGTAAGGACCCGCGTTGTATTACCGGCAAATGTTGGTGGCAGTTGCCCGTGCGCAAGGCCGGGCCCCGGGCCCTCGCTGGGCGGCTCACCACCCCTATAGGGCTTATCGGGCTAGAGGTCCAATGGTTCCATCACCTGGTCATGGGCCGAACCTGGGACGAGGTGCGAGCACATCGCCTCGAACGCCGAGCGAAAGGCCTGCTGTTGGTGAGCAGCGCGAAAGCGTGACCAATGTTCGTCGAGGCTGGTGAAGTCGGCCTCGGCCCATACCTCGTTCAAGTCGCCGAACACGCTCACCCAGACTTGAAAGCGCGGGAGCCCGAGGGCAGCTGCCTCGGCGTTGAAGGCCGAGGCCGCGGCCAAGAAGTCCTCGAACTCGCCCAACTTCACAAGGGCCCTGAACTGGTGGCGCAGAAATACCCCTTCGGCCGCTGGCCTGTCAGCTCGTCCAGCTCGCTTGCTGCCAGGCACAGGTCGCGAGCAGTGACGCCGAATAGTATCGCCTGAGGTGGGCGGTCGTGGCCTTTCCATCGAGCTGCTCGGCAGCTTCCGGGTGCTCCACGAGGGCGCCCACGTGGCCCAGAGGCTCCCGCCGAGGGGCCAGGCGTTGGTCGCCTTCGCCGTGCTGAGAGGCGAAGGGACAAACCGCAGCCAGTTGGCGGGCGCTCTCTGGCCAGGTTCCTCGGAAGCCCAGGCGCGCACCAACCTGCGCAAGGCCCTCCACGAGCTGCGCCACGAGGCCCCCGAGCTCTACGGCTGCTTGGAGGTGGCAGGCCAGGGGGTCGAGTGGCGCCCGGGGGACGGCGCCAGCGTAGACGTCACCGAGTTCTCTTCATTGGCCGCCGTACCGACGCTTGGGTCTTTGCAGCGGGCCGCGTCGCTCTACCGTGGCCCGTTGCTGCCTGCCTTGGCGGACATCTGGCTGGTAGAAGAACGAGAGGCCCTTCAGCTCGAGCACCAACGCGTGCTCAGGGCGCTGGTGGGCCTGTACGCGGGCCGAGGTGAGCTTCGCCAAGCGCTCGAGCACGCCGAGGTGCTCGCGCGCGCCGACCCGCTGGGCGACGAAGCTCACCTGCAGCTGTTCCAACTGGCGGCACGCCTGGGTGAGCGGGGCCTATTGGAGCGCGCCTGGCAACGTCACCGGCGCTTGCTGGGCGAGCTCGGCCTGGTGCCAAGCCCAGCGGTGGCCGAGGCCTACGAGGCGGCCCGCGCCGTCCCTCGTACCCACCGGGGCCTGCCAGGGCAACGAGCCGGGCCGCCAGGGCAGGGCGCTCCCAGCAGTGTCGAAGGGCCGCGCCTGGTCGGGCGCGACGAGCAGTTAGAGCATTTCCGCCGCTGGCTCGGGGCCAGCGCTACCAAGGTGCTCGTCGTGACCGGGGTGCCTGGCGTCGGCAAGAGCACCCTGTTGGGTGCTCTCGGCCAGGAACTGGCCCGCCAAGGCCGTCCTTTCGTGATGGTGGACGGCAAGCTCGTCGCGCCGACGCCGGAGGGTTTTTGGCGTGCCCTGGGTGTCCAGGGGCACGCGGGCGCGCTGGAGTGGTCTGTCCGGCGAGGGGCGGTGTTGTTGTTCGACGACTTCGACGACATGGGGCCCCTCGGGCGCTACTTGGCCGACGAGCTCCTCCCGGTGCTCGGGGAAGGGGCCCGCCTCGTGGTCTCGGCGCGCTCGGCCCACGCCCAACCCTGGCCCTGGGGCTCGCCGTCACGGGCCTTGGCCGAGGTGATGGAGCTGGCCGAATGGGACGAGGCCCAAGCCCTCGAGTACTTGGCGCACCGGGGGGTAGGCGACAAAAATGTCGCGGCCGGGGCTGTGGGGCGCGTAGGCACCACGCCCTTGGCCCTGTCTATGGCCGCCGACCTGATGGTAGGGCTGGGGCCCGGCCAGATCTGGCCCAGCGCGCGCTGGCGCGAGCTAGAGGCCGGCCTCTTGGACGTCTGGCTCCGCGGTACCGGCCAGGACGTGAGGGAGCTGGTGAGCCTCTCGAGCGTGGTGCGCGAGCTCGACCAGGAGACGTTGAGCGCCCTGGCCGGGCGCCCTGTGAGGCGCGAGGAGTTCCTCGGCCTGGCCCGGCTGCCAGGGGCCAGGCTGACCGAGGGGGGGCTGAGGCTCCACGAGGGTTTCCGTCGGCTGCTCGCCGACGACCTGAACTGGCGTGCCCCGCTCCGTGGGCGCCAGCTCCGCCTGAGCGCTCTCGACGAGTACCAGCGGCGCCTGGCCGCCGCCCCACCGAGCTGGCGCGAGCGCATAGCCGCCGAGCACTTGTCGCTCAGCCAGGACGCGGTGGTCCAAGATCTCTTGTTCGGCCGGGGGGACGAAGGGCAGGTCTACAGCGAGCGGGGCCGCCCCGAGCAGGTCGACGAACTGGAGAGGGTCCTGCACTCCTGGGGCGACCAGCGCATGGAGCTCCCCCGGCCTCGTCGCATGGTCGAGGCCACCAGGGCCATCTTCGCTTACCCGGGGGCCCTGTTGCGCCTGGTCAGGCGCCTTAGTGATGGGAGCGTCGTCGGCCTGGCAGCAGTCGTGCCGGTCTGCGAGGAGTCGCTCGAGCTCCTGTTCGCTCACCCCGGCATCGAGCCCTATGCCCGGGGCCGCTGGGAGGGGCAGGCAGGGCTGCCTGCGCTGCCTCAGCACAGCACTGCGTTCCACTTCACCCACGCCGCTTACCGTGAAGACTTGGGCGGCACCTCCCAGGCGGCCAGGGGGCGCTTGCTGCGCGAGGTGGTCGGGCTGCTCGCCCGGGGTGGCACCTACTCCTTGTCGACCCCGGACCGCGAGTACCAGGCTTTGGCCGAGAGCCTCGGCTTCCGACGGGTCATTGAAGTACGCCACGCGCTCTACGGCCGGCACCACGTCTGCGAGCACTACGAGCTCGACCTCACCGGCACGGGCTTTGCCGGGTGGGTCAACGCCCTCGTCCACCCTGGTCGCGCCGGGAGCGAGGGGGCCGAGCCCAAGGCCGGTCAGGGCGACGGCAGGCGCACGGGCTCCTCGGGCTAGGCCTCCGCCTAGCCAGGGCTGGGCGCTAGCGCCGGTCAGGTGCCGGTAATGGGTCCCCGGGGCCGTACCACCAAAGGCCGTCCGGGCAAGGCCGCTGGGGGCGGGCCGGGCTCAGCAGGGGGCCCATGAGGGGAACGGTCACGGAACGCCGGGCTGCCCATGATCGCGGGACATGCAGTCAGGGCCTGGGCTCCGATGAGCACCGAGAGGTCGGCCGACTGGGACAGCGGGCGGCCCGAGGAGGCCGGACGCGAGTTGCTGGCTGCCCTCTACCCCTACACCGGCGGCGCCGGCTTCGGGACGCTGGCTGGAGCCTCGGCCCTGGTCGGCAGGGGCCGGGTCGAACTGGCTGAGGCCCTGGCCCGCTTGGTTGCCGGCTCCTTGGTGAGCGTGCGCACCGCCGGCGGCGCTGCGCGCTATGAGATCCGAGAAAAGGAGCGCGCCGTGCTCGGCCAACAACAGTGGTTGCAGGGCCGGCTGGACGAGGCTGGCCGTGAGCACGTCGCTTGGTGCGAGGGCGTCCTTGCCGGGGTCGAGGAGGCGCTCACCTGCGGGCCGGACCAAAAAAGCTGGCTGGAGCGGATCGCGCTCGAGCGGGCCAACCTGAGCGCCGGCGTCGGCTTTGCCTTGCGCAGCGGTGACCTTGCCCTAGCCGCGCGGCTGGCTTTGGGGATGTGCACGTTCTGGGAGCTGCGAGGCCCGCTCGAGGAGGCCCGCTCCCTAATCTCGTGCCTGCTCGGCGCTGGCCCCCTGGCCGTTGGGACGCGTGCCCGCCTGCTCGACGGGCTGGGGCGGGTCATGCTGCGCCAGGGCCGTTGCGAGGCAGCCTGCCGGGCGTTCCGTCAAGCCCTAAGGGCGGCCAGCACCGAGCCTGCCCGGCTCACCTTAGCCAGGGCCGGTGCCCACCTCGGCTTGGCCGAGCTGTGCCGCGGGCGGCCCGGCCTCGCCTCTGGCGCTGTCGAGCAAGCCTTGGCTCAGCTCCTTCAGCTGGACTCGCCCGCCGACCTCGCCCGTGGCTACGCGACGAGGGCACTTGTCACGCTTGCCCAAGGCCGCGCCGGTGATGGCCTGGCCGACCTCGACCGTGCCCTTGGCTTGCAGGTGGGCGCCGGGGACTTGGCCGGGTGGGCCACGAGCCTGGTCTACCGCTCGCTGGCCCGGTTGACAGCCAAGTGCCCAGATGGCACGGTAGAAGACGCCCGGGCGGCGGCTCAGGTCTTCTCCGACCTCGGGGACCGAGGCGGTACGGCCGCTTGCCTTTTGACCGCGGCGACCGCGTTGAGCGCCGGTCGTCCCGCCGCCGCCCTTGAGCTGGCCGAGATGTCCGAGCGGCTCAGGCGCGAAAGTGGGGCCCTGCCGGTCCCTGCCCTGCACCAGGTGGCCGAGGCTGCACTGGCGAGAGCGAGGCGCGCGAGGAGGGGCCAAGCCAGCGGGCTCATGGCCCAAGAGGCAGTGCTGGGCCCGCTCGACGCCCTCGCCCGGGCCTGCGGGCCCAGTGGGCAAGGACGGCCCGAGGATGATGAGAGGCCATGGGCATACGTGCAGGCACTGGGGAGCTTCCAGGTGCAGGCACTGGGGAGCTTCCAGGTGCTCCGGGACAGCGCAGTGGTGCACCTCCCACCTCAGGTGGCCCGTTTGGTAAAGCTCGTGGTCGTGGGGGGCGGCCAGGTGCACGTCGAGCAGGCAGTCGAGTCACTGTGGCCAGAGGTGGCCCCCGCGCTGGGCAAACGCCGGCTCCGCAATGTCTTGAGCAAGCTCTCGAGCGCCACAGGGCCCCTCGTCGTGCGTAAGGCGAGCACGCTGCGCCTTGGCGCAGGCGTGGAAGTAGACGCCCTCCGTTTCGAGTCGGCGGCGCGCCAGGCCCTGGGCGCTATTTCTGCCGGCGGGGGAGAGGGTGGCATCGCCAAGGCACTGGCGGCCCACTGCCTCTACAGGGGGGAGCTCTTGCCCGAGGACAGGTACGAGGACTTTGCCATCGTGGCACGTGAACGGCTTAGCTGGCTCCACCTCCGCCTGCTCGACGCCGGGGCCACAGCTGCCGCCGAAGCTCACGACGAGGTCACGGCCGAGCACTGCCTCCGGGCCGCGCTGGAGATCGACCCGACCGACGAAGAGCGCTACGTGGCTCTCGCCCGCCACCTGCTAAGCCGTGGGCGTCCCGCGGCAGCTGGCCAGGTCCTGGCGAGCGCTGGCGCGCTCTTGTCCAGGCTCGGCCTCCCCGTTTCCCCTGCGTTGTTGCGAACTGAGCAAGCGCTACGCTCACAAAAAAAAGCCCAGTCCGGGTAGTGCCCCCGGCACCGGCGGGATTGCCTCGGGAGCGGGTTGGCACCGCCCGGGCGGGCACGGCGGTGCGACCGAGGCAAGGGGCATGGGTGTACGCGGGTGCGCGACAGGTGCGCGCCGTCGGCGTCAACACCTGGCACTTCCTGCTCAGTCGCCGCGTCGAGGTGTAGAAGTTCTCGTGCCAGCCCGCCACTGAAGTGCTTCAGCAAGATATTGAGCATGCGGCCGCCCTTGCCGGGAAAAGTGAGACGTTGGGCCTTCGCCGGCTCGCCGACGAGGTGACCGCGGCGTGACGCTTGAGTGGGCCCGCGCCGTCCTTTAGAGGGCGAGGCTCAGGAACCTCGCCCTTCAAGGCGAGGAGGAGCCACTACTGCCCAAGGACCTGACCGCGAGGCATCTCCCCCGGTCCCAATGGGAGGAGTGGGCGGGAGTTGGTGGCCCGGCGGGCAAGCGGGTTGTCCTGGCCTGTCAAGGGGTACACGCCACCCCGGTCCGTGAACAAGCTCACCTCTACCGCAGGGCTCTGGCAGACGACCAGGGCGACCTCGCCGGCGGGGCTCCTGGCGGGCCGGTCCGGCAGGACGGACTGCACGCCCCCCGTGGCGCGTCCTTTCACCGGGTACTCGGCGAGCGGGACGACAAGGGCCATGCCGCTCATGTGGAGGGTGAGGAGAAAGGACCCCTCAGCCTTGACGGCGCTCACGACCCGGTCGCCAGCATCGAGCTTGACCCCGGCCACCATCCCGGCGGCACCGGTCGGCACGGGCCGGAGCTTGGTGCCTGTCCCGATCCGTAGCACCTGCCCCATCGCCTTGGCCATCAGGATCTCGTCCTCCTCGTCATGGGGCACCACCGCGGCCAGTCGGTCATTTTCGGGCACCTTGCAGCAGGTGATCCCGGTGGCAGTGGCGTTGGCGACCGTCCTGGCCGGGATGCGCTTCACCTGGCCACCGGCCGAGACAAGGAGGTAATAAGGGGCGTCCTCCCCGCTGAAGGCAGCGACCACCCGGTCTCCCTTGGCCAAGGAGAGCACGGGCCTGCCGGCCCCGCCCTTGCTCAGGGGGTGGTCGGAGAGGCTGGCGCGCACGGCCAGGCCCTGTTCGGTGAAGAGCAGGAGCCGTTGGTCCGACCGAGTCGCCAGCACGGCCACCAACGCGTCCGTGCCGCCCAGTCGCAAAGGCGCGGACGAGAGCGCTTTGGCCGCGCGGGGGCTCACAAGTACGGTTCCTTCTGCCGACACGCACACCCAAACGTCCTCTGCCGGCGCCGACGCCAGCACGACCGTTTTGGCCTTGCCGTTGCCGGCAACCAGTTTGGCCGCCTCTGTCGTGGGCGCCTCTGTCGTGACCTCGCCCGAGATGACCGTGCGGCGCGGCCGGCCAAAACGCTTGCGGACGTCTTTCAGTTCTTCCCTGACGATGTTCGGCACCCCGTCAGCTGAGCCGAGGACTCTGCTGATCTCGTCGACCCGGGCGCCCTTTTGGGCTATCTCCTCCTCGATCCGGGACCGGTTCAGGGTGTTGATGCGCTTTAGCGCCATGTCCAAGATGTGCTGGGCCTGGGTATCGTCGATCGGGACCGGGTGCGAGGACCCGTGAGGCACGTACTTGAGGACAGCCATCAGTTTGGCCTTGGAGTCTTCGTCGTCCTTGGCACCCCGGATGATGGCCACGACCCTGTCGATCACGTCGGAAGCGGCGCGCTCAGCCAATAAGAGGTGGAGCCGGCGCTGGAGCACTTCTCGCTCGTGCTCCAGCCGCTTGGTCACCACCCCCTTGCGGAACTCGATGAAGTGCTGGAGGGCCTGGCGGAGCGAGAGCGTCTGAGGGACGCCGCCCACAAGCACGGTGAAGTTGAACGCCAGCGTGTCCCGGAGCTTGGTGTGCTCGACCAGTTCGTGCATCAGCTTTTGGACCGACCCGCCCCGTTTGCACTTCACCTGGACGTCGACGCCATGGGCGTCGGTCAGGTTCTTGGGCAGCTCGGCAGTGTAAATCTCGGTGATCTTGCCGGCCTTGGCCCCCTCGACGGCCTGCGCGACGATCGAGCTGGCCGACACCTGGTAGGGAAGCTCGCTGATCTTTAGGACTTGTTCGCCAGGGAGCTGCTCGATCCGGCCCTGGACCAGCACTGTGCCCCGACCCGTTTCGTAGATTGAAAGGAGGTTCTCGGGGTTCACGACGATGCCTCCGCCGGGCAGGTCCGGGCCGGGCATCACCGAAAGCAGCTTCTCGGTCGTCACGTCCGGGTCGTCCAGCACAAGGAGGGCCGCATTTATGACCTCAGCAGTATTGTGCGGGGGGACCGAGCACGCCATGGCCCAGCCGACGCCCATGGACCCGTTGACGAGCAGGTTAGGGAAGGTGACGGGTAGCACTGTCGGCATCTGCTTGGTCTCGTCGAAGTTGGGCTCGTAGCTCACGACTTCGGGGCGGAGGTCGGAGAGGAACTCCGTGGCCGCGGCGGAGAGCCGGCACTCGGTGTACCGTTGGGCGGCGGCGGGCGCCTCGTTGTGCAGGTTGCCCCAGTTGCCTTGCCCGTCGATCAAAGGGAGGTTGGACTGCCAGGGCTGCGCCATGCGCACCATGGCGTCGTAGACGGCGCTGTCACCGTGAGGGTGGTACGTGCCGATCACGTGGCCGACGGTCTTGGCCGACTTGGCGTACTTGCGGTCAGAGCGGGACCCGAGGTCGTCCATGGCGACGATGATGCGGCGCTGGACCGGCTTCAGCCCGTCACGCACATCGGGCAGGGCACGGTTGGTGTTGACATAGCTGCCGTAGGCCCTCCCTCGGGCCAACATGGCGTCGGTGTAATCGACCTGTTCGCCGTCCCAAGGCAGCATTTCGACGTCTTCTGCCACCCCGTTGCCCTCGTGCTCTTCGCTGGGCGGGCCTTCCCCGTACTCGAAAGGCACCGAGGTGCCGTCGGGGGTCGAGCTCATGCGGGGACCTCGAGGCCCACTTCTTCGAGCCAACTTTTCCTCTTAGACGCTGCCACTGGGCCGTTGCCCATGATCAAGTTGAGCGCCTCGACTGATTCGGGTACGTCTTCCATGGCCACCTGTTGTAGTTTGCGGGTAGCGGGGTCGAAACACGTAGACTTCAAGTTCTCCCAGGGCATCTCGCCGAGCCCCTTGAACCGGCTGACATCCTCGCCCTTGCGGTTGTGCCGCTTGACGAGGCCTGCCCGCTCGGCCTCGTCGTAGGCGTAGACGAACTTCTCGCCCCTGGCATCGAGGTTGATCTTGAATAGGGGAGGCCGGGCAAGGAAGACACGGCCTTCAAGGACGAGCGAGGGGAAAAGTTCGTAGGCCATAGTGAGCAGTAGGTTGGCAATGTGGGCCCCGTCGGTGTCGGCGTCGGTGAGGATGACGATCTTCCCGTAGCGGCGCTCGCGGGGCTCCAGGGAGGCGACCACCCTCTTGCCAACCGCCTCCTTCTTGCCGCCCATGGCGATCAGGATGCTCTCGATCTCGGTGTTCTTCCAGATGCGGTCGTTGGCGGCACCGAGGACGTTCAGGATCTTCCCCCTTATCGGCAACACGGCCTGGAAGGTCTTGTCCCGGGCGTCGCCGGCGGTCCCGAGGGCTGAGTCCCCCTCTACTATGAAGAGCTCCCGGTCCTCGACGGGCCGGGACTCGAGGCAGTCGTTCAGCTTCCCCGGCAGAGGGGACTCGTCGAAGACGCCCTTCTTGCGCTTGGTGTCGGCTCGGCCCCGGGCGAGGCGCGACGCCCGGGCTTCGATGCAACGCTCCAAGATGGCCTCGGCGTCCTTCTTCACGTGCCGGTCCCTGAGCCATTCAGAGAGGGCGGAGTAGACGAAGGTCTGTACCGCGCTCTTGGCCTCGGAGTTGTTGAGCTTGTTTTTGGTCTGCCCCTCGAACTGAGGCTCCACCAGCTTTACCGACACGGCGGCTGTCAGGCCCTCCCATATGTCCTTGGGGTGGAAGGACTCTTTCTTGTCCTGCTTCAGACGGCCGGCCTCGTAGGCGTAGCGGTTCATCACGCTCGTGAGCGCCGCCTTCAGGCCCTCGACGTGGGTGCCGCCGTCGGTGGTGGGGATGACGTTGGCGAAGGAGTGGACGCGTTCGGCTTCGTCTGTCTTGCCGTTCCACGCTGTCCATTGCAGCGCCACCTCTACCGAAACGGGTGCCTTAGCGAACTGGGGATCTGCGGATTCCTCGGACACCAGGCGCACCACGTTTTGGTGCACAGGGGTGCGCTCGCCGTTGGCGTCGATCTCGCGCACGTAGTCGGCGATCCCGTTCTGTGATACGAAGACCTTCTCAGGGTGCCCGGGCCAGCGCAGCACGAACTTGAGCCCCTGCACCAAGAACGCCTTCTCCCGTAAGCGTGCCTCCACAGCTGTGTACGAGTAACGCACGTCGGGCTCGAAGACCGAGGGGTCGAACCGCCAACGCACCGTGGTCCCAGTGGTGGCGGCCTTCTCGAGCGCTGCCACCTTGGTGACCGGCTCCACCGGCAGCCCCTGCTCGTAGCGGGCAGCCCAGAGGTACCCGTCGCGCTTTATTTCGGCTTCGAGCCACAACGACAGAGCGTTGGTCACTGCCGCCCCGACGCCATGGAGGCCGCCAGTGACCTTGTAGCCGCTGCCGCCGAACTTGGCACCGCCATGGAGCTTGGTGAACACGATGTCGAGGGCTGACAGGCCCGTTTCTTTGTGGATATCGACCGGGATGCCGCGGCCGTCGTCAACGACCTGGACCACGTCGTCGGGCAGTAGCTCGACTGCCACTGTCTTGCAGAAGCCGGCCAAGGCCTCGTCGACCGCGTTGTCGACTATCTCCCAGATCAGGTGGTGCAAGCCCCGCGACGTGGTCGACCCGATGTACATGCCGGGGCGGAGCCGGACCGGTTCGAGCCCCTCTAGGACCCGGAAGCTCTCTGCGGTGTAGGTCTTGTCGGTCGCCATCGCGCCCCTACCAGTTAACGTTCACGGGCATAGGCACGACCATAGCGATGGCATGGGACGCCAGTCGGGAATGGTGAACCAAAAAAGGCGTGGACGTGCCGGTGGTGGACGGCGTCGTGTTCGCCGGCCCCGCGAAGAGCTCCCTTGCCGACATCGCCCAGGCCGTCGGGTCCAGCACCATGGCCTCTCTTGTGGGGG
>DAHWQF010000012.1:0-6843 GCA_027334785.1 Acidimicrobiaceae bacterium | reverse complement strand
GCACGGGGGCTCTGTGAGGGGCGGGACTACGACGACGTGGTCTCCTTGCTCAAGGCCATGAAAGCCCTGCTCAGGGCGTTGCTCGGATGCCCTACTGGCTCCGTAGGCCGCACACTGGCCGCACCAATTCGGTGTTGATCGGTCAGAAATGGTCACCAACGGTCCTTAGAACGTCCCAGTCGGAATGCGGCGACCTTGCGACGGGACATCCTGCTGCGTATACTCTCGGCGCGTGGGCACACAGGAGGCCCGACGTCCGGTTCTCCTGGTCAAGGCTGTGCTGGCAACCTTGGTGGCGGCTGCCCTGGTCGGAGCGGGAGTCCCTGCGGCGATGCAGCCCGCCGCCTCGGCGCCGCCGCCTCGCGTCGTAAGCCTCAGCATCGGCCAGGGCAGCATCGTGCGCTCGGCGTCCAGCGTGACGGCGACCTTCAACGTGCCGATGGACGTTCCCTCGGTGCGCTTCGCCACCACCCTGGTGCTGTCCGAGGGCAGTGAGAGCGGCAGTGCAGCCTCATGGAAAGAGATAGCCCCGCTAGCTGCCAGCCCGGCCGCCGGGGGCCGGACCGTCGTGCTGAGCCTGGCGCCCAAGGGCCGTCCATTGCCCCCGGGTGCCTATGCGGTCGTGATCGGTCCCGCAGCGCAGGCGGCGTCAGGCGCTGCGCTCGGTTATGCATCGGTCACTGATTTCGTGGTCGCCCCGGAGCGTGCGCTCTGGGAACGGGTCACGCTCGGTACCGAGCGCTACGACGTCTGGGTGGTCATTAAAGGTCCCGGTGGACCGGTGCGCGACGACCAGTTCCTCCTAAAAGGGACCGACGGTACCGTCCTTTCCGGGGGCGAGCACGTGCAGCTCGTCTACTCGACGGACGGCCACGGCCGCCTCGTGACCGACGACAACCTGTCCTTGGAGCTCGAGACCTACGCCGAGGAAGAAGGTTGGCTGCGCTTACAGGCGCCGCCGTCGGTGCCGGGCGCCCTGGCGCTCGACGCCAACAGCGTCACGTGGGCCATAGACAACGGGCCCGGCAGCACCCTCGGCAACTACCTCTATGGCCTGGCCAAGAGCCTCGGTGAGGACCTCGCCGAGCCCCCCTCCCAAAGCGATGTCGACGCCGCCGAGCTGGCCACGTCCCTGTCAGACCAGGGTCCTCCCGGAGCGTGGGCTTCGGAGCTGGCCTCCGACAAAGCCGCCCTGGACATCGCCAAGACCGGGACCAAAGGGTACGTCCTTGCCCAGCAGCTCACGACCGTGCTCTCTGAAGGTACGCTGTCGCTCCCCGGGGCCGGGGCGGCCGGTGCCATGCTCCACGTGCTGAAGGCGGTGGACGGGGCCAGCGCCTTCACGCTGGTCACCCTGAAAGAGCTCTACCAGGCCGAGTGGGAGGCGGCGCTGGCGACCGGAGAGGCCGGGCCCCTGAGCACGATCGCCTCTTCACTCCCGTCGAGCGACGCCTTTATGGCGTCCGACATCTCGCGTCTGCTCCACTTCAGCCTGGCCAGCCAGCAAGCCGTCATCGCCGAGGCCACCGCCAAGTACGCCGCCGGAGAGGCCTACGACTTGGGCACCGAAGTGGCCAAGGAGCTGGCAGCCGATTCGGACCCCATGGTGGCTGCGGTCGTTGCCGGCCTCGACCTCGGTTTCTTCATCGCCAGTTTCACCGGATGGGACCGGCTGCGGGCTGCTTTCTACCAGGCGGTCGAGCAGGCTGACGCCGAGCATTCTTTTGTGGACGCGGCCCAAAGGCTGGAGAGCTCGATCGCTTTGACTTCGGCGCCCTCGGCGGCCCTGCTCGACGGCGGCATCCTTGCCTGGCGCCTCGCTCGCAACACAATGGCCGACTTCTATGCGGAGTGCATCGCCATCGTCGGCCTCGACCAGTGGGGCCAGGCGGTCGACTCCCAGTTCCCCGGCCTGGAGGCGCTGGTCGGTGTGCACCCGGCGCAGGACAACGTCCCGGCGTGGCGCTCAGATGAGAGCTACGACCGCAAGCAGGCCTCGGGGCTGGTGCCTGGTTTGGCCCAAGCCAGCGGGGACGCCGCCCTGGCCGCGGTCTCGGTCCGCTTTCCCGCCGTGCCGGCGCATCAGGTGCCGATAACGCTCTGCGGCACGGTCATCTCCGAACCGGGCCAGTACGTCCAGTCGGTCAACCCGCTGCAAGGGACGAGCCCCTTTTCCGGGTGCTCGGTCCCAGCGCTCCGCGCCAACGTCGGCATCGACGTGGAAGCACCAGGCGTGAGCCTCGACCTGAACGGCCACGCCATTGCCTCGTTGAACCTGGAGGTCGGGGCCTTGCTAGGGCCGAGCGCGGCCGGGAGCGTCATCGACAACGGCACTGTCCAAACGAGCAGCTCATGTTGTTTTGATTGGGGGGTCGTCGACTTGGCCCCAGGTGTGGCCGCCACTCACCTTCAAATAACGGACGAGTCGCTGGCTTTCTTGGTCGCACGCACCGAGGGCAGCCGGTTCGTAGACAATATCGTCAGCGGGTACGGGGGGAATTGTTACGCGCCGTGGACGAACGGTCCTGTGCCGCACGTGATGTCAGCCTGTTACGGCGGGGTCAGCCTGGACCAGGCCGAGCGCGCAACCGTGGCGCACAACCGCCTTGATACGGAAATCTGGCCGGGCTCCGGCGTGGCCATGTTGGGCTCGGCGGGCAATGTGGTCGAGGACAATTCAATCGTGTCGTACGACAACGGTGTGTACGCCGGCTGCAACGGCTTCGTCGAGAGCCCGCCGGCCCACCCCCTGACGCACACGACCTGCACGCCCAGCACGGGCAACGTGATAGAGGGCAACAGCATTGCCATGGTCGGGCCGCGTGGACCGGCCATCGCCCTCGACTCGAGCACGGCCCGCAACGAGGTCACCGGCAACCGGGTGGCATGGATCCCCAATCACGACTTCCCCCTCTGGGACTACAACAGCTGTGGGGTGAACCACTGGAGCGGCAATGCGGTCACGCCCCCTCCGGTTACCTACCGCCTCTCCAACTGGTCCTGTGTCCACTGAGGGCCTGTGCGGCCGGGGCGACAGAGAACGCCAGGAGCGCGCCGGTCAAAACCAACGACAACAACACCCGTGCGAACAGTCGTACAGGCTGGGCCGTTCCGCCCGCTCCCCCTTCAACCGCTCTTGGACCTGCGAGCTTGGGTGCTAACCGTAAACCTGCCATGTCAGGCGGACCTCTCTAGCAGCGGGCTACCAGGGAAACGTTGGTGCCAGCCAGACATTGGTAGCGTCGGGCGGCATGGTTTGGGGTGAAAGGCGTGCGTGTTCCCCATGACGGAGCTCGACCGGCTGCTGGAGGGCAACCAGCGCTACGTCTCCGCCGACACCCCAAGACCCAAGGACGCACCCCCGCGGCGCCGCTTGGCCCTCCTTACGTGCATGGACACCCGAATCGACCCGCTGGCCGTGCTCGGCCTCGGGCTCGGGGAGGCGCACGTGCTGCGGAACGCCGGTGGACGGGTGACCGGTGACGTGCTCCGCAGCCTGGTCGTATCAGTGCACGTGCTTGGCGTTCGCACGATCGTGGTCATGCAGCACACTCAGTGCGGGCTTGCCCGCACCACCGACGAGGAACTGCGACGCCGCACAGGGGCAGACATCGACTTCTACCCGATAGGCGACCACATAAAGGCGCTTCAAGACGACATCGACCGACTGGTTTCCAGCGGCCCACTGCACTTTGTCCACGCGACCGCCGGCCTGCTCTTGGACATCGAGACCGGTGCCGTCCGACTGGTGGCCAAATGGCCCGGGGGGCACTGAAGGCCGGGGGGACTGAAGGCCGGGGGGACTGAAGGCCCAAGGCCGTGCCTCCGGCCGGGCGAGGACCGCTTGGCGTCGAGCTCTCTCCCGGCCGTTGCCTCTTGCCCCTGGCCGGCGCCCACCCGGCTTCCCGCGCCCCGGCAAGCCTCCTCCGCCTTCGTGACCGCGTTCTGGGCGCTGGTGGCCCCCCCTCGGCAGCTACTAGCTCGTTGCTGCCGGCGGGCCGGTGTAGGCCACCTTGAAACTGCCAGCACTGAGCGGCGAGGGCGTGGCAACGTTGTTGAAGCCCTGCACCAACACGATGTCGTTAACCGTGGTCGCCTGGGGGCCGCTCATCCCAAGACCGCTGAAGACGACCGGGGGCGTGAAGGGGGCGAGCGAGGCGGTGTGGCAACTCGACTGGCACTCGGTCGTGGCCTCCACTATCCACTCGGCGCTCGAGCCCGGGCCTTTGTAGCTCTCATCTGGCGTGGCAAAGCTCTGGCCGGTGGTGTCGTCGGTCAGTTCAATCCTCCACGTGCCCGGGTTGACCTGCCAGATCGTGACCGTCACCCGGTCGCCCGCACTGACGTTGACCGTCGT
This sequence comes from Acidimicrobiaceae bacterium, assembly GCA_027334785.1. Taxonomy (GTDB): domain Bacteria; phylum Actinomycetota; class Acidimicrobiia; order Acidimicrobiales; family Palsa-688; genus JAJZYO01. The sequence goes on along the minus strand of DAHWQF010000012.1, from coordinate 2,486 downwards.
GATGTTGGTCTCGGCCGCCGGCAATATTTCCCACCACGCCTGGACGTCGTAGCCGATCGGCGACTGGGCGTCGGGGAACTCGTCGACGCCGGCCTGGATGAGCGACGAATCGGACTGGCTGGTGCCGTCTAGGCCCACCCACTGGGAGACCTGGGTGGAGAGCGGGGCGCTCAAGGCGACCGAGGGGACCGTGAAGGTGCCCGTGACCTCTGTGTAAGGGCCACCCTTGGCTGAATAACCCGACCAGTTGGAGCTGCGCGTGACCGACAAGGACACTGGCGGCGAGACGGTGGGCACGACGGTCGTTTCGGGCGGGGTGGCTAGAGGCGTAGCAGGAGCGGCCTTTAGGGTCACGAAGAACTTGCCAGGCGACGACGACGCCAAGTTGCGCGCCACCAAGGCGAGCGCGACCGTCCGCTCCTCATGGCCCGGATTAGGCCCGATCGTGACTTTGGCGGAAAAGACCCCGGACGTACAGTTCCGGGGGTCGCGGGAATAGACGACCGGGAACGACTGGCTGGAAAGCAGTTCCAGCTGGCACGTGGTGGCGTCCTCGACCGCACCGGTCACCGTCACCGTACCCCCCGATGCCGGCACGATCGTCGGGAAGGCGCTCGCGGCAAGCACGCGGGCCTCCGAGGCCGGCAGGAGCCGAACGTAAAAACGGCCCGGGAACGACGAAGTAGTGTTGCTCGCCACCAACGCGAAGGCGACCGTGCGGGCGACCAGGGTCGGGTTTGGCCCGATCGTGACCCGGGCAGAAAAGATGCCGCTCGTGCAGCTACGGGGGTTGCGCGAATAGACGACCGGGAACGACTGGCTGGAAAGCAGCTCCAGCTGGCACGTGGTGGCATGCTCGACGGTGCCGTTGACGCTCACCGTGCCCCCTGACGCCGGCACGACCCCGGGCGAGGCGCTCGCTGAGGTCACCAGGGCCGGCGCAGGCAAGCTGGCGGCGAAAGACGCGCGCGCGGACGTCCCGGCCAGCACGAGCGCCGCCACTGACCCCACCGACACGGCCGCCACCCAGACGGCACCCCGAGCGACCCGGCGCCACATCACAATGAAGATACGGTGCCGGCGACGCTTCCCGCCGGAGAAGTTAGGGAGGGATCGGTTCCCGCAGCCGCCCTTTGTGACCTGACCGGCGCGTCAGGCGCACGAGTAGTCGGGGTCGATCCCGCCCGTGGCGGAGCCGTCGTAGCCGTACTGCACCAGCCAGGGCACGCCATTGGCGAAGCCTATGTCGGGCGATGACAGTTTCGAAGGGTCACCGGCGACCTGCGCCCGCTGGCAGTAGGACACTGCGCTCAGGTTGCCCCCCGAAAGCGAAAGGGCGCCCGGGACCCAGATGGGCGGCTGGCCCCCGGGCAGGTAGGAACCCGTTATCTTGCCCCACTGGTACCAAGTGCTGTAGATCCCGACGGTGTCGCCGCCAGCACGGATGGCGTCCAGGGCACCTTGGACTATGGCCGAGTTGACCGGCTGGAGGGACGTGGACGTGGGCCAGCCCTCGCCCGTCTCCACGTCCAACCACCAGACCTTGGGCGTGTACCCTTCTGACCGGACGAACGCCAGGTCGGCTTGGGCGTAGTTGTAGCCCCAGTCGTAGCCCTCGCACACGCTGCTGGTGGCGGCACAAGAGGCGTCAGGACCGGTGGTCTCCTGGACCGGGTTGTTGCTGGGCGCGGGCTGGAGGATGATGTAAACGGACAACTCGGACCCCGCCCAGGCCGCCTCCGCAGCGAAGCAACTGTTGAACGAGCCGATGGTGCCCCCGTTGACCCCGACTATGGCAAAGGGCCGGGCGGCGGGCAACGAACGCACCGAGGGGGAGCCAAGAGGCGAGCACTGTGGCCACGAGACGTCATAACCCGTGGCGCCGGCGGGGTACGGGGTCGAGTACGGCACCCTAATGGGCACGGTCGTCGCGGGTGGGCGAGTCGTGGTGCTGGTGGCCGGCACGGTCGTAGTTCCCGGGGGGAGGGTTGTAGCTTCGGGGGGGACGGTCGTCGTCGGGACGGTTGTGGTCGGGACCGTCGTAGAGGGCAGCGTGGTGGCAGACGGGGCAACTGCAGTAGCGGCGCCGGTTTGCTCGCTGGCGAGGATGGCCACCACCCGCGAGCGCTGCGCCTGTGGGGCCGCCTGGGGCCCTTGGCCGCTGCTACCACCGGCCCCGCCCCGGGAGGTGGCGGCCGGCACCCCGGCCGCCCCAAAGCGAAGGACGGTCCCGTCGCGCTCTGCCAACCAGTAGCCAGCACCCCCGCTGGTCCGGGCCAGGCCGACGACGGAGGACGCCAACTTGGCTGACCCGGCCGAACCCATAAAGGCGGCGTCGCCGAAGGCAAAGGTGCCGCCGTCGGAAGCGACGAGCCAGTAGCCCCGGCCGTCGGGGGTAGCGGCCATGCCGACGATCCCCTTGCTTAGGTGGATGTGGCCCGTCGAGCCGAAAAACTTGGCGTCCCCGTAGGCGAAGATCCCGCCGT